>NZ_JBEXID010000021.1:0-110502 GCF_040608395.1 Streptomyces sp. NPDC005181 | reverse complement strand
CATGATCCTGCTCTGTCTGGCCGGTTACGCCCGACCGCTCCCCGGGCGAGCCCTCGCGGAGACCGCTTGAAACCCACAGATGCGAGCGAAGAGCCCCTTTTCTGCTGCCCCCTCCCGGTGCCGGCGCCAGGGACGAGGGGCTTGACCTTGACACCGTGTGAGGCCGTGCACTGGGAGACATCATGTTCACCATCGGAGATTTCGCCAGGTACGGACGGGTGTCGGCCCGGATGCTGCGTCACTACGACGCGATCGGACTCCTGCCTCCCGACCGTACCGACCCCGCCACCGGCTACCGCTTCTACGGTGCCGCTCAGCTCGCCCGCCTCAACCGCATCATCGCGCTGAAGGATCTCGGCTTCACGCTCCAGCAGGTGCAGGCCGTCCTCGACGAACAGGTCGGCCCCGAGGAGTTGCGCGGAATGCTGCGGCTGCGGCAGGTGGAGCTGGAGGCGGCCATGGCGGCAGCGGCGACGCGGCTGGCGCAGGTCGAGGCGAGGCTCCGGTCGATCGAGAGTGAGGGGCACATGCCCACGGACGAGGTTGTGATCAAGAGTGTTCCGGCCGTACTGGTGGCGGAGCTGACCGGCACGGCGGCGAGCTACCAGCCGCAGGACATCACTCCGGTGATCGGGCCCCTGTACGACCGGCTGTTCCCGCTGCTGGAAGCGGCCGGGATCAGGCCCACCGGTCCCGGCATCGCACGGTACGAGGACGCCCCGGCAGGCGAGGAGGGCGCGATCACCGTGCACGCGGGAGTGACGGTCTCCGCCCCGACCGGCCCCGTCGGCGACACCGGTGTCACGGTGGTGGAGCTGCCCGCGTTCGAGGCGGCGACCATCGTTCACCGCGGCTCGATGGACGGGGTCCTGACCACCGAGCAGACGCTGGCCCGCTGGCTCGACACCAACGGGTACCGGTCGCTCGGCTACACCCGGGAGATCAATCTGGAGTGCCCCGAGGACAAGGACAAGTGGGTGACGGAGCTCCAGGAGCCGGTCGCGAGGGCCTGACCACGGCCCGCGGGGCCCGCCGGAAACGGTGGGCCCCGTGCCGTACCGCCCGCCGGCGGGCGGTACGCGCTCACGCCCCCGGCCCCGCCCACAGCCCGTCGGCCGTGAGCCCCAGAAGGTCGATCGCGTTGCGGCGCACGATCCGGTCCACGACGTCCGGGTCCAGGTGCCCCATCTGCGCCTCGCCGACCTCGCGGGACTTCGGCCAGGTCGAGTCCGAGTGCGGGTAGTCCGTCTCGTACAGGACATTCCCGACGCCGATCGCGTCCAGGTTCTTCAGGCCGAAGGCGTCGTCGAAGAAGCACCCGTACACATGCTCGGTGAAGAGCTCCGACGGCGGCCGGTGCACCTTGTCGGCGACCCCGCCCCAGGCCCGGTTCTCCTCCCAGACCACGTCGGCGCGTTCCAGGATGTACGGGATCCAGCCGATCTGGCCCTCCGCGTACATGATCCGGAGGTTCGGGAAGCGTTCGAACTTGCCGCTCATCAGCCAGTCGACCATCGAGAAGCAGCAATTGGCGAAGGTGATCGTGGAGCCGACCGCGGGCGGGGCATCGGCCGAGGTGGACGGCATCTTCGAGGACGAGCCGATGTGCATCGCGATCACGGCGCCCGTCTCGTCGCAGGCCCGCAGGAACGGATCCCACTCGTCCGTATGTATCGACGGCAGGCCGAGATGTGGGGGTATCTCGGAGAACGCGACGGCGCGCACCCCGCGCGCGGCGTTCCGCCGGACCTCGTCGGCGGCGAGCTGCGCGTCCCACAGCGGGACGAGGGTGAGCGGGATGAGCCGGCCCCGCGCCTCTGGGCCGCACCACTCCTCGACCATCCAGTCGTTGTACGCGCGCACGCCGAGCAGTCCGAGTTCGCGGTCCTTCGCCTCGGTGAACGTCTGGCCGCAGAACCGCGGGAAGGTCGGGAAGCAGAGTGCGGACTGGACATGGTTGATGTCCATGTCGGCAAGCCGGTCCGGCACCGAGAACGAGCCCGGACGCATCTGCTCGTACGTGATGATTTCGAGCTTGATCTCGTCCCTGTCGTAGCCGACGGAGGTGTCGAGCCGGGTGAGCGGCCGGTGCAGATCCTCGTACACCCACCAGTCGCCGATCGGACCGTCGTCACCCTCTGCGCCCATGACCGGTGCGAACTTGCCGCCCATGAAGGTCATTTCCTTCAGCGGAGCACGGACGACACGCGGGCCGCGGTCGAGGTACTTGGACGGGAGCCGGTCCCGCCAGACATGGGCGGGCTCCACCGTGTGGTCGTCCACCGAGATGATCTTCGGGAAGGTCTCCATGGGTACCACGGTAACGCTTACCTGACGAACCGTCAGCTCTCTTGTCCGGGGCCCGGTTCCAAATCGTTGTCGAGGGCTTGTGCAGAGAGTCACCCACTGCTGACGTGTCCGCCCATAACAAGGCAGACTGTTGAGCGCGATAGCAACGGTAGGGCGCAATCCGGACCCACCGGCCCACATGGGTGCGCCAGTGGGCCTTCCGGGCGGCAGCACCAGCGGTACCGGCGCGACCGGCAGGACTGGCGGGGCGAGCAGGACAGGGGGCATCAATGGACCGTGACAACGGGCCACGCATGCGTGTTCCGGAGCAGCGGGCTCCGCAGCAACAGACGGCCGACACCGACCTGCGTTTCGCCGTACTCGGCCCGGTACGCGCCTGGCGGGGCGGCGAACCGCTGCCCTCCGGCTCACCACAGCAGCGGGCGCTGCTGGTCGCCCTGCTCCTGCGCGACGGCCGCACGGCCACCGCCGCCGAACTCATCGACGCCATCTGGGGCGAGGAACCGCCGTCCCAGGCGCTCGCCGCCGTACGGACCTACGCGTCCCGGCTGCGCAAGATCCTCGATCCGGACACGCTGATCAGCAATGCCGGCGGATACGCGATACGGACCCGGCCCGACGCGCTCGACCTCACGGCGGCGCAGGAGCTGGCCGCGGACGCGGAGAAGGCGCGGGCCTGCGGCGACCGGTCCCGGGCCCGCGCCCTGATCAACGAGGCACTGGCGCTGTGGGACGGCGAACCGCTGGCCTCCGTCCCGGGGCCGTACGCCGAGAACCAGCGCACCCGGCTGGAGGAGTGGCGGCTCCAGCTCACCGAGACCCGGCTCGATCTCGACCTGGAGGTCGGCTGCCACGCGGAGGCGGTCTCCGAACTCACCGCACTCACCGCGGCGCACCCCCTGCGGGAACGCCTGCGCGAACTCCTCATGATCGCCCTCTACCGGAGCGGCCGTCAGGCAGAAGCGCTCGCCGTGTACGCCGACACGCGCCGGCTGCTCGCCGACGAGCTCGGGGTGGACCCGCGCCCGGAGCTCTCACAGCTCCAGCAGCGGATCCTGCAGGCCGACGAGGAACTGGCCCACCCGGCCGACGAGGCGGCGCCCGCGCCCGCCGCCGTCCGCCCGGCCCAGCTCCCGGCCACGGTCCCGGACTTCACCGGTCGCGCCTCCTTCGTCCGTGAGCTGGGCGACCGGCTGGCGACGGCCGAGGGTTCGGTCATGGCGGTCTCGGCGCTGGCGGGCATCGGCGGCGTCGGCAAGACGACCCTGGCCGTGCACGTCGCCCACCAGGCACGCCCGCACTTCCCGGACGGCCAGCTGTACGTCGACCTCCAGGGCGCGGGCGCACGGGCGGCGGAGCCGGAGACGGTGCTCGGTGCGTTCCTGCGGGCGCTCGGCACCGCGGACTCGGCGATCCCCGACTCCCTGGACGAGCGGGCGGCGCTGTACCGGTCCACGCTCGACGGCCGTCGCATCCTGGTCCTCCTGGACAACGCCCACGACGCCGCCCAGATCCGCCCGTTGCTCCCCGGCACGGCGGGCTGCGCGGCGCTGGTCACGAGCCGCGCCCGCATGGTCGACCTCGCGGGCGCGCACCTGGTGGACGCTCGATGTGATGTCCCCCGAAGAGGCGCTCCAGCTCTTCACCCGGATCGTCGGCGAGGAACGGGTCGACTCGGAGCGCGAGGCAGCCCTGGACGTGGTGGCCGCGTGCGGCTTCCTCCCCCTCGCCATCCGCATCGCCGCCTCCCGCCTGGCCGCCCGCCGCACCTGGACGGTCTCGGTCCTGGCGGCGAAACTCGCCGACGAGCGCCGCCGCCTGGACGAACTCCAGGCCGGCGACCTGGCGGTCAAGGCGACGTTCGAACTCGGCTACGGCCAACTGGAGCCTGCCCAGGCCCGCACGTTCCGGCTGCTGGGCCTGGCGGACGGCCCGGACATCTCCCTGGCGGCAGCGGCGGCGCTGCTGAACCTGGAGGTGCATGCGGCGGAGGACGTACTGGAGTCCCTGGTCGACACGTCACTGCTGGAATCGGCGGCGCCGGGCAGGTACCGCTACCACGACCTGGTACGGCTCTACGCGCGTGCATGCGCGGAACGCGACGAACAACCGCCGGAGGAGCGGGAGTTGGCGCTGTCGCGACTGCTGGACTTCTACCTGGCCACGGCGGCGGGGGTGTACGCGCTGGAGCGGCCGGGGGATCGGTTGGTGCACCACTTGGAACCGACGAGCTATCCGGGCCTTGCATTCGAGGACCGGCACGCGGCTCTGGACTGGCTCTACGCGGAGGCCGGCACGCTTCTCGCCTGCGTACGCCAATCGACCGGCCCCGGCACCTTGCGCCGGGCCGTGGACCTTCTCTGGGCGGCGCTGGATCTGGGCGAGTCCGGTGCCAACTCGAAGCAGTACGAGACCACCGCTTTTGCCGTACGGGACGCTGCCCGCACCTGCGACGACCGACGCACTGAGGTGCGTGCTCTGGTCACACTGGCCGATGTGCACCACACGTCGGGGCGCTTCGACCAGGCCGAGCAGGAGGCGGAGGAGATCATGCGGCTCGTCGAAGCCGACCTCGATCCGTTGCCCGGCTGCTGGGCTCCGAACGCTCGCGGCATCATGGCGCTCTACCAGAGCCGGCACGACGACGGCGAGACATATCTGACCCAAGCCATCGACAGCTTCCGTCGGATTCAGGACCGGCCGGGCGAGGCGAGCGCGCTGTGCAACTTGTCGCGCATTCACCTGGCCACGGGCCGCACCGGCAGTGCGGTGTCTCTGGCCCAGCAGGGCATAGACATATACGACAGTCTGGGTCATGCCCTCCGAAGTGCCAACGGTCGCTATGCGCTCGGCATGGCCCTCACGCAGAGCGGCCAGTTCACTGACGCGACGGAGAGACTTCTGGAAGCACTGGACGTCTTCCGGGACAGCCGCCAGCGCCTGTGGGAAGGGATGACTCTCTTCAGGCTCGCCGAGGTCGACCTCGCTGCCGGATGCTCGGCCGATGCCGCGACCAAGGCCGAGCAGGCTCTGACCGCGCTGCGAGGCATCGGTGGCGAATGGCGGAGGGGCAACGTGCTCACCGTGCTCGGGCGCGCTCTTGGGGAGATCGGGCAGTTCGGGCGCGCTCAGGTCTGCTGGCACGAGGCCCTGGCCATCTACGAGGAACTGGGTTCGCACGAGGCGGCCGATGTGCGCGCCCTGCTGTCTGCCATTGCCTCCGTGACGGCTGCCTAAGGGCTGTCCCGAGTCGTTCATCGTTCGTTTATCGCGACCCGGCAGTCTTCTCCTAGTCGATCCGTCGCGTCGGGGGGCAGACGGGGCGACAGACGGCCGTGGCACTAATGTGAGCGGCCCTGAAAGGCCCGTCCGGCAGTCCACGGGGGAACAGCCGGGCGGGCCTTGTCCACCCATCACGAAGAAATGCCAAGGGGAGCAGATCATCATGGCTGACGCGACGAAGAAGGACCCGGAGATCAAGCCCGCGGACATGCACGCCACCGGTGGTGACGCCGACCAGATCACCACTCAGGACATGCACGCGACCGGTGGAACGATCAAGCCGCTGGACATGCACGCCACGGGCGGCACGGCCACGACCGACGACATGCACGCGACGTCGGAGCCCACGAACTAGCTCTTCTTTTCGGCGGGGGCACGGGGGACGGCCGCGGCGGCGCGGAGGGGGAGCCGTCGCGGCCGCTGCATGTTCGGGCTCGGGCCGCCTTCCATATCCCTCCTGCACGGCCACGCGTACGCAATCGACGCCATGCTCTGCGCGACCGCCCTGGCGCACCCCGGCCGCGTGACGATCCTGACGTCCGACGTGGAGGACATCGGACTGCTCACCGCCGGGCATCCCCGGGGAGTGGCCGAGACACCCTGACCGGCCGGGCGCCGCCTACCCCCGCCCCCGCAGCTCCCCCTTCACCACCTTGCCGCTCGCGTTCCGGGGCAGCTCGTCCACGAACTCCACCGTCCTCGGGACCTTGTAGTTCGCCATCTCCCGCCTCGACCAGGCGATCAGGTCGTCGGCCGTCACCGTCGCCCCGGGTCTGCGTACCGCGTACGCCTTGCCCACCTCGCCCAGTCGGGGGTCCGGGATGCCGATCACCGCCACGTCCGCCACATCCGGGTGCAGGCCCAGGAGTTGTTCGATCTCCGCGGGGTACGCGTTGAAGCCGCCGACGATGAACATGTCCTTGATCCGGTCCGTGATACGCAGGTTGCCCGCCTCGTCGAGGATGCCTATGTCGCCCGTGTGGAGCCAGCCGTCCGGGGTGATCGCGGCGGCCGTGGTGTCGGGGTCCTCGAAGTAGCCCTGCATCACGTGGAAACCGCGGACCAGGATCTCACCGGGGGTGCCGGGGGCCGCCAGGACGCGGACCTCCGTGTCGGGGATCGCGCGGCCCGAGGTGGAGGAGATCACATCGGGCCGGTCGCCGCGGCGGCACATTGTGACAATGCCGCTCGCCTCGGAGAGGCCGTATGCCGTGAGCACCGTCGCGATGCCCAGCTCCGTGCGCAGGCGTTCCACCAGCTGGAGGGGGACGACCGCCGCACCCGTCACCACCAGGCGCAGGGCCGAGAGGTCGTGCGTCGCCCGCGCCGGGTGGTCCAGCAGGGACTGGTGCAGGGTGGGCGGGCCCGGAAGGACCGAGATGCCTTCGGCGGCGATGTTCGCGAGGACCGTGTCCACGTTGAACACCGGCTGCGGGATCATCGTCGCGCCCCGCATCAGGCACGCGATGACGCCCGCCTTGTAGCCGAACGTGTGGAAGAACGGGTTCACGATCAGATAGCGGTCGCCCTCGCGCAGGCCGGCCAGTTCGCTCCAGATCGCGTAGCAGCGCAGGGTCTGGGAGTGGGTGATTACGGCACCTTTGGGGCGGCCCGTGGTTCCGGAGGTGTAGATGATGTCGGAGGGGTCGGTGGAGGCGATCGCGTCGGCCCGTTCCCGTACCGCGGCAGGCGATATCCGCTCCCCGGCCGCCAGGAAGTCCTTCCAGGTGACGTAGGACTCGGGGGCCGCGTCCGCCAGCACCACCACCTGTTCCAGGTGCGGGAGTTCCACCTCCGCCCGGCGCAGCGACGCCACGTACGACGTGCCGAGGAACGTGCCGGTGATGAAGAGCAGCTTCGCCCGGCTGCGCTGCAGGATGTACGCCGCCTCCGTGCCCTTGAAACGCGTGTTGAGAGGAACCAGGACCGCACCCGCAGTGACCGCCCCGAGTGCCGAGACGATCCAGTCCAGGGTGTTCGGCGCCCAGACCGCGACCCGGTCCCCCGGCTCCACGCCCGACGCCATGCACGCGGCGGCGGCTCGCTCGACGCGGTCGCCCAGTTCGGCGTACGAGATGCGGGTGCGGCCCTCGACGACCGCCTCCCGGTCCCCGTACCGCCGCGCTGCCGCCCGGACCAGCCCCGGGATGCTGCCCCATTCCTCGTCGCCGCGCATCGCATGCCCTCCCGCCGAACCGCAATAGCTGACTATCCGTCAGATTAGCTGTAGCCTCTGCGGCTGTCAGCAGTCATGACGATCGCGGAGGTGGCGGGTGGCGACGCTCAAGGACGTGACGGCGATAGCCGGTATCGGGCAGACGGCCTTCGCGAAACAACTGCCCGAGTCCGAGAAGACCCTGGCCTGCCGGGCGATCGTCGCGGCCCTCGACGACGCGGGCATCGCCGCGGCGGAGGTCGACGCGTTCGCCTCGTACACGATGGAGGAGACCGACGAGGTCGAGGTTGCCAAGGCGATCGGGGCCGGCGATGTCACGTTCTTCTCCAAGGTCGGCTACGGAGGCGGGGGTTCGTGCGCGACGATCGCGCACCTCGCCGCCGCCGTCGCCACCGGACAGGCGAGCGTCGGGGTCGCGTGGCGGTCACGGAAGCGCGGCTCGGGCCCGAGGCCCTGGCGGAACACCGCCGTCCAGCTGCCGACCCCCGCCCAATGGACCCGCCCGTACGGCCTGCTGCGGCCCGCCGACGAGATCGGGATGCTCGCACGGCGGTACATGCACGAGTACGGAGCCACCCGCGACCACCTCTTCAATGTCGCGCTCGCCTGTCGCAACCGTGCCAACCAGAACCCCGACGCGGTGATGTACGAACGCCCGCTGACCCGCGACATGTATATGACCTCGCGCTGGATCAGCGAGCCCCTCTGCCTCTTCGACAACTGCCTGGAGTCGGACGGGGCGCTGGCCTGCGTCATCGTCTCCGCCGAGCGGGCCCGCGACTGCCGGCACAAGCCCGTCTACATCCACTCCGTCGCCCAGGGCCTGCCCGCCCAGCACCACGGGATGGTCAACTACTGGAACGACGACCCGCTCACCGGCCCCGCCTGGACCGCCGCCCGGCAACTGTGGAAGCAGGCCGACTTCGGCCCCGACGACATCGATGTCGCCCAGATCTACGACGCGTTCACCCCGCTCATTCCGCTCTCCCTGGAGGGCTACGGCTTCTGCGGGCGCGGCGAAGGCGCCGCGTTCACCGAGGGCGGGGCGCTGGAGAGCGGCGGACGGCTGCCCATCAACACGGGCGGTGGCGGACTCAGCGAGGGGTACGTGCACGGCTTCAACCTCATCAACGAGGGCGTGAAGCAACTGCGCGGCACCTCCACCGCCCAGGTGCCGTCCGCCGCCACCTGCCTGGTCACCGCCGGTGAGGGCGTGCCCACCTCCGCCGTACTGCTGAGGAGCTGACATGGATTCACTGCTGCTGCCCGTGGTCGACGAGGACGGCGCGCCCTTCTGGGAGTACGCCGCCCGGGGTGAACTCCGCGTCCAGGCGTGCGCCGCCCCCGACTGCGACAGGCTCCGCTTCCCGCCCCGGCCCTGCTGCCCGCACTGCCGGTCCTTCGAGAGCGAGTGGCGGGCGATGAGCGGGCGCGGGCGCATCTGGTCGTACGTGGTGCCGCATCCGCCGCTGCTGCCCGCGTACGCCGCGCAGGCCCCCTACAACGCCGTCGTCGTCGAGCTGGCCGACGCCCCGCGCATCCGGCTGGTCGGCAATGTGGTCAGCGGACCCGATGCGCCCCTGAACTCGGTCGATCCGGGGAGGTTGCGGATCGGGGCGCCGGTGAAGGCGGTCTTTGCGCCGGTGAGTCCGGAGCTGACCGTGGTCCGCTGGCAGTTGGAGCGGTGAGGGGCAAGGGGCCTGCGGTGAGGGGACGACGATGACGCTGCGGACGGAGACCGACAAGGAGACCGGGGTCGCGGTCGTCACCCTCGACCGGCCGGAGAAGCTGAACGCGATCGATCTGGCTACGGCGGACGAACTGGCGGCCGTCTGGCGGGCGTTCCGCTTCGACGACGGGGTGCGGTCCGTCGTCGTCACCGGTGCGGGCGGGCGCGCCTTCTGTACGGGGATCGACCGGGACGTGGAGGTGCCTCAGCCGTCGTCCCCGTACACGATCGACGATCCGCTGATCGCGATCGGGCCGAAGGCGAACGACCTGTGGAAGCCGGTGATCGCCGCCGTGGAGGGGGTGGCGTGCGGCGGGGCGTTCTATCTGCTGGGGGAGGCGGAGTTCGTCATCGCGTCGGAGGAGGCGACCTTCTTCGACCCGCATACGACGTACGGCATGGTCAGCGCGTACGAGGCGATCCACATGGCGCAGCGGATGCCGTTCGGGGAGGTGGCCCGGATGTCCCTGATGGGTACGGCCGAACGAGTGACGGCCCGTCGTGCGTACGAGACCGGGCTGGTCAGCGAGGTGACGGCGCCCGGCGGAGCCGTGGAGGCGGCGGTGCGGGCGGCCGGCGTGATCGCGTCGTACCCGACGGAGGCGGTGCAGGGGACGGTACGGGCGGTGTGGTCCGCGAAGGAGGCGGCGAGGACGCAGGCACTGGCCCAGGCCCCGCAGCTGATCGCGCTCGGGAACCTGCCGTTGGAGCGGCAGGGGGAGCTGTTCGAGGGACGGGGGCGGGGCAGCGGGGACTTCCGGCTGCGGTGAGCCGGAGCCCCCGTCAGCAGCGGTCAGTAGCTGAGTTCGGCCTCGGCCCGGCAATTCTTCACCCGGGACACCTTGCTCGGGCTGTCCATCCGCACGGAGACGGTCGCGCTGTCGATGCCCGTCAGCTCCACGTTCGCCCCGCCGGTGTCGACGGTGTTGCCGAACGCGTCGAGGAAGGTGACATCGACCTCGTACATGTGCGTGCCGAGCTCGCTCGAGCTGACCCGGACGGTGGAGGACGTCACGGCCCGCCGCTTGCCCTTGCGGGGCTGGGCGCAGCGGATCACGGTCACCGTGGGCGCGTCCGTCGCCGTGGCGCCGGGGGTCGCGGTCTCGTAGGTGGAGTCGCCGGACGAGCTGCTCGACGAGTCGTCGTAGTCATCGTCGTCGTAGTCGTTGTGGTGGTAGCTGCCGTTGCTCTTCTTGGAGTTGGAGCAGCCACCGCCGCTGCTGCTCGAACCGTGACTCCTGCTGCCTCGGCTCTTGCCGCTGTGGCTCGATGTCGAAAAGCCGGTGAGTGCGAGCACCACCACGACGAGCACCGCCGAAAGTTTCACATGCTGCCGCATCATCGATGCAGCCCCCCTTGGTTTGTTGTCATGTAGCTGTCCATCGACCGCGCGACACCGTAACGCATGGCCCGTCCAGGAACGGGTGCCAGGCCGGTCCGTCCCTGGTGGCGGGGGTCAACGGCCAGGCGTAGCGTCGACGCCGAGAGCGGTGCAGATCCGCGACGCCGATCCGCACACCCGCAGGAGGCCGACGATGATCCGCAACATCCTCGGCTCGATCGTCGCTCTCGCAGGAGCGGCGGCCGCCGTGCTGAGCCCCTTCCGTGACTGGTACGACGGCCGCCTCGGCCGGCATTACCGGATCGCGGACCTCGTCAACGGCATCAGTGGGATCAGTTGGACGAGCGGTGCGCGGCCGGGGGTGTGGACCTCGATCTGGCTGCCACTGCTCTTTGCGGCTGCCGTGACGCTCGTGGGCGTGGCGCTGCGGTCGCGGCTGCTGGTGGCGTCCGCAGGGGTCGTCGTACTCGGCTTCACCGTGCTGTGGATGGTGCGGCAGGGGCAGGTGACCGGGAGCCTCGCGGTGGCGGCGGACGGCTCGGGGCTGCAGGAGGGGGTGGCGTACGCGGTGGGGGGCGGGGCGCTGATGCTGCTGGGGGCGGCGGTGATGTCGGGGCGGCGGCGCATGGGTGGCCGCTTGCGGCGTGGAGAGCGGAACCGGCCGTACGCGGCGCCGGGGTCGGAGGATCCGGATACATGGCCGCCCACGCAGGAGCCGGGACCGTCGGTGCAGACGAGTCCGTGGCCGGAGCCGGAGGTGGACCCGTACACAGGGCCGGACACACACCGGAGGAACCAGGACACGGCGCCGCACCCCGTGCAGGAGCAGGGCCCCGACACGCAACGCCCTCCGCAGCCGTGACGCACCTGCGGTACAGGGCTCCGTCCTCGAACGCCGGACGGTCCTGAAAGCAGGCCCGTCCGGCGGGTCCCTACGCCCGTGCCCTGTTCCCCGTGCCCGTTCCCTTCAGCGCGTCCAGCGCGTACACGCAGCGGTCCTTGCTGCACGCGTACACCACGCCGCCCTGCGCCACCGGTGAGCCCGTGATCTCGCCGCCCGTCGCCAGCTTCCATCTCAGCTGGCCGCCCGCCGCGTCCAGCGTGTACAGCACGTGGTCGGCGGAGCCGAAGTGGACCCGGCCGTCCGCCACCACTGGGGCGCCGACGACCTCGCCGCCCGCGGCGAAGCGCCACTTCGGGGTGCCCGTCACCGCATCCAGCGTGTAGAGCGCGTTGCCGCTGCCGACATGGACGTTGCCCGCTGCCACCAGCACCGGCTCGATCGACTGGCGGGCCTCCGTCGCGATGCGCCAGCGGTCCTTGCCGGTCGACGCGTCGAGCGCGTACACCGTGCCGAGATAGTCGGCCAGGTACACCCCGCCGCCCGTGACCGCGGGGCCCGGTGCGAAGGCCGGCGGGGAGAGGAACACCGCGGGCGACTCGAAGTGCCAGCGCACCCGGCCCGCCGCGATGTCGGCGGCGAGGACCCGGGTGCCTGCGGCGATGTACACATGGCCGTCCGGCGCCGGGGTCACCCGGACAGGCACCCCGCCGCAGGAGGCCGCGTCGCCGACCGGGTACGACCAGCGCTCGATGCCCGTACGGGCGTCGACGGCGCGCAGCCGGGCGTCCTGCCACAGGTACACGGTGCCTTCGTGGATCGTGGGCCCGGCCTCTGCCGTCTCGAAGTCGGTCTGCGCGCCGCTCGTTTCCCACAGCTTCTCGCCGGTGGACGCCTCCCACGCCTGGACGCCGCCGCCACGCGTGCCGGTGACAACCGTGCCCCGGTCGGCCTTGAGGGAGTACACCCAGGCGTCCGTCTGCAGCCGCCAGCGCTCGGCGCCGGTCATCGCGTCCAGGGCGTACAGCGAAGGGCCGTCGGAGCCGTGGATGCGACCGCCGTCGAGCGCCATCGACCAGGCCACGTCACGGGTCTTGAACTGGCGCCGGCCGTTGCCCACATCCAGGGCGTGCACCTCGAAGGACGTCACGTACAGCAGGTCCCCGGCGACAACCGGCGTGCCCCACACGTCGTTCGACATCCGGAACCGCCAGGGCCGCCAGCGGTCCGGCCCGACGGGGGCCGCCTCAGGGGCGTGCGTCGGAGCGGGTACGGGCGGGGCAGCGGCCGGGGCCGTGCCGTTCAGCCCGGCGGGCGGGCGCACCCAGCCGGTCGCGGGACCGGCCTCGACGCCGGCCATGGCGCGTACGTCACCGGCGCGCGGCCCGGGCCCGATCGGCACCTTCGCACCGTTCAGCCGCACCGGACCGCCCCCGTCCGGCGCCTGAACGGGCGAAGGGGAGAGGGAGGGGGCCGGGGACGGCGATCTCAGGTCCGCGCCGCTGCGCCACGCAGGCCCCCGGTCCGCACCCGGCGGGCGCTGGGGCGGCGGGGGCGCCGAAGCAGGCGCCGGAGCAGGGGCGGAAGCCACAGGCGCCGCCGTACGTCCTCCCCCGCGCCGCAGTTCGATCATGGCCGTGGCCGATGTCGGCAGCCAGGCCGACGCCGTGCCGCTGTCGTCGCTGCCGGAGGCGAAGAGGTGCGGGGCCAACTGGGCCTGCAGATCGGCGGGGCTGGGCCGCAGCGCCGCATCCATCTGCATACAGGACTCGATCAGCGGCCGCAGGTCGTCGGGCAGGCCCTCCACATCGGGGCCCTCCCGCAGCAGCATGAAGACGGTCTCGACCGGGTTGGCACCATGGAACGGCGCATGTCCGGTGGCGGCGAAGACCAGGGTCGAGCCGAGCGAGAACACATCGCTGGCGCCCGTCACACTGCGCGAGTCCCGCGCCTGCTCGGGGGACATGTACGCGGGGGTGCCGACCGCCACGTTGGTCATCGTCAGCCGGGTGTTGGAGACGCCGGACGCAATCCCGAAGTCGATCACCCGCGGGCCGTCCTCGACCACCAGCACATTCGACGGCTTGAGGTCGCGGTGGACCAGGCCCGCGCCGTGGATGGACTGCAGCGCCTCGGCGATACCGGCGGCCAGCCAGCGCACCGCCTGGGTCGGCATCGGACCGCACTCATTCACTATCTCTTCGAGCGAGGGAGCGGGCACATACGCAGTGGCCAGCCACGGCACGGCGGCGCGCGGGTCGGCGTCCACCACCGCGGCCGTGTAGAAGCCGCTGACCGCGCGGGCTGCCTCCACCTCACGCGTGAAGCGGACCCGGAACAGCTGATCCTCGGCCAGTTCCGTTCGTACGGTCTTGATCGCCACCCGTCGGCCCGACGCCGAGCGGGCGAGATAGACCAGCCCCATGCCGCCGGCCCCGAGCCGTCCCAGCACCTCGAACGGGCCGATCCGTCTCGGGTCGTGCTGCGTCAGCTGCTCCACCACTTGCCTGCCACCTCCCCGTACGGACCTCAGGAACAGAAGCCCGCGAAAAACCGCCCTGTGCAGCGTCTCACCACTGGGCACCACCCGGCGGTGCGCACCCCGATTGTTCCTGGCTGAGGCGATGGTTGCGAACCCGGGGGCGGATCGGGGTGTCACATGTCACTCTGCCTTGTATCAGGACACCGGGGGCTGAAGTACGGCGAACACGGCGCCCTGATTGTCGTGCAGGACCGCCATCCGCCCGTACGGGATGTCGGAGGGCGGCTCGGAGACCCGGCCGCCGAGCCGGATCACGGTCTCTGCCGTGGCGTCGCAGTCCTCGACGGCGAAGTAGCTGAGGAAGTAACTGGGCATCTCGGCCGGGAACGCGTCGGTGATGACGCTGCGCCCGCCGATCGCGGTGTCGGGGCCGGGTTCGGTGCCTGCCGGCGACCACATCCGGAAGTCGGCCCCGGGCACGTCTGCGCCCGGCGCGCTGCTGCCGGGCCCGGGAATGCCGGATCCGCCGGGGCCGTCCTGCGCGGTCTCCGGCTCGGCGGGGCCGGACTCATCGGCGTCCGGCTCGGCCGGCCCGGACTCGCCGGTTCCGGCCTCACCCGTGCCCGGCGCACCGAGATCCGTTCCGCGGAACCCGAAGACCTCCTCGTAGAAGGCGTCCACGCGGTCCTTCTGCCGCGTGTACACCTCGGTCCAGCAGAAGGATCCCGGCTCGTTCTGCTTCTGGAACCCGCTGCGGTCCCCCGCCTGCCAGAGCCCGAAGACCGCACCTCCGGGGTCGGCGGCCTGCGCGAGTACCCCGGCGCTGCCCGCCCTGACGGGTTCGGTGATCACCTGACCGCCCGCCTGCCGGATCCGGGCGACGGTCGCGGTGATGTCGTCCGTGGCGAAGTAGACGCCCCAGGCGGTCGGCATCCGGCCGTCCTGCTTGGCGGCGAGTGCGGCAACGAGCTTGTCGCCGCTGAGGGCATCGGCACAGAGGCCACCCCTGTCCACCTCCTCGCCGGCCCGGAAGGTCCATCCGAAGAGCTCACCGTAGAAGCGCTTGCCCGCTTCGAGGTCGGGGAGCTGCACATCCACCCAGCACGGCGCGGAATGCGCGAATGCGGCCATGGGCCCGGATCCTTCCACAGTAGTGACGCTCATGACACCCAAAGTAGCCGCGGGCCGCCCGCAGCGCGCCGCGACGCATCATCGAACACGCTCTCGGTATCGGAGTTCCT
Organism: Streptomyces sp. NPDC005181; assembly: GCF_040608395.1. Taxonomy (NCBI): domain Bacteria; kingdom Bacillati; phylum Actinomycetota; class Actinomycetes; order Kitasatosporales; family Streptomycetaceae; genus Streptomyces; species Streptomyces sp. NPDC005181. Next base: position 95,099 of record NZ_JBEXID010000021.1, on the reverse strand, counting down.
TGCCCACCGCGTCACGGAAAGTTATCCACGGAAGTTGTCCACAGGCTGTTGATAACACTATTCAGGCTGTGGATCGCATCCGCCGAAATCCGGCCACTTCCCCCACACCACCCCACCGCACCTGCGGACCTCCCCATTTGCAGTCGGCCGAATCGCGCTCCGATCACCCCTCGGTAAGCTGACGGCATGACAGGACAAGTGCGCACCGTCGACGGCCGCGTGGCCGGTCGACGCGGACAGGCGACGCGGCAGAAGCTGCTCGACTGCCTCAGCGAGATGCTCAGCTCCTCGCCGTACCGGGACGTCAAAGTCATCGACGTCGCCCGGAAGGCCGGGACTTCACCCGCAACCTTCTACCAGTACTTCCCCGACGTCGAGGGCGCCGTGCTCGAGATCGCGGATGAAATGGCCAAGGAGGGCGCCGGGTTGACGGAACTGGTCGCAGGCCGCTCCTGGGTCGGCAAGTCGGGCTGGCAGACCGCCGAAGAACTCGTCGAGGGATTCCTCGACTTCTGGCGGCGCCACGACGCGATCCTGCGCGTGGTCGACCTCGGCGCGGCCGAGGGCGACAAGCGGTTCTACAAGATCCGCATGAAGATCCTGAACTCGGTCACCAACTCCCTTACCGATTCGGTGAAGGATCTCCAGACCAAGGGCAAGGTCGACAAGGACATCAGCCCCGCGGCGATGGCGGGCTCGCTGGTCGCGATGCTTGCCGCGGTCGCCTCGCACCAGAAGGGCTTCCAGACCTGGGGCGTCAAGCAGGCCGAACTCAAGCCGAACCTGGCGCTGTTGGTGCACCTGGGCATCACCGGCAAGAAGCCGACGAAGTAGCGCCGGCTCCCGGCTCCCCTCCCGCTCCGGGCAGCGCACGGCCATCCCTGGCTGCCCATGTCCTGTCTCACCGACGGCGGACCACGTGATGTGGTCCGCCGTCGGCGTATCACCGCGCATTACGACGTAGCGCGCCGCTCCAGCCGGAAGAGCCGGATCTCCCGCTCCACCCGGGCCTGGTACGTGGCGTACGGCGGCCAGAACTTCAGCGCCGCCTGCCACACCTCCTCCCGTTCCACCCCTTCCAGCAGCCGGGCGCGTACCGCGATGTCGTGTCCCTTCCAGTTGATGACGGCGTCGTCCGGATGGGCCAGCAGGTTCGCGGTCCAGGCGGGATGACCCGTACGGCCGAAGTTGCTGCCGATGAGGATCCACGTACCGTCGCCGTGCTCCGGGGCGGGCATGCAGGCCAGTGGAGTGGTCCGCGGCAGTCCGCTCTTCGCGCCCCCCACCGTGAGGATCACCCCCGGCAGCATCTGCGCGCTGAGCAGTACCTTGCCGTGGGTGAGCCGGTGGACCGTGCGGTCCATGGCAGGTATGATATGCGGGGCGATCCTCGCGAAGGTGCGGGTCGAGGACACCTTCTGGATCAGCCGGACTCCGGGGGCCATCAGACCGCCACCTCCCTGCGCGGGCCGTGCCCGGGCCCGTTCCCATGCGCCTGCCCCTGGATGTTCTGCGTGAAGAGCCCGGCCTGCTCGGCCGCGTGGTCGCGCAGCCGGTGGACCGGCCCGAAGAGCAGTTCGTCGGCGGCGGCCCGCTTGAAGTAGAGATGCGCCTCGTGTTCCCAGGTGAAGCCGATCCCGCCGTGCAGCTGGACGGCCTCGGCGGTGGTGATGCGCAGGGCCTCCAGCGCCTGGGCGAGGGCGAGCCCGCCGGCCGCCGGGTCCCAGGCCGCGTAGTACGCCGCAGACCGTGCCGCCTGCACCCGCACGTACAGATCGGCGAGCCGGTGCTTCACCGCCTGGAAGGAGCCGATGGCGCGGCCGAACTGCTCGCGCGCCTTGACGTATTCGACGGTCCGGTCGAGTGCGCTCGCCGCGGCTCCCACCGCCTCCGCCGCCAGCACGGCGGCGGCCGTGCGCCCGACGGCGGCCAGGGCGCCCGCCGGGCCGGCCACATCGACCGTGTCGTCCGCTCCGAGCAGTTCGGCGGCGGTGTCGCGCAGTTCGATACGGGCCAGCGGCCGGGTCTCGTCCAGCGAGGTCTGCCGGGTGCGGACGAACCCGGTCGCCGTGTCCGCGCGGACAAAAAAGAGGAGCGTACGGCTGCGCGGGAAGCCACCCGCGTGGGCCGCGACCAGCAGCAGTCCGGCGCTGTGCCCGTCGAGGACCCGCGCGGCCTCCCCGTACAGCCGCCACCCCTCCGGGCCGGGCCGGGCCTGTACGCCACCGGCCCGCCCGCCGCCCGCCCAGGCGCCGCCGCTGGTGTCGCCGGTGAGGCCGAGGGCGGTGGAGAGCGAGCCGCCGGGGACGGCGAGGGCCGCGGTCAGTTCGCCCGCGGCGATGCGCGGCAGCAGGGCGGTGCGCTGGGCCTCGGTGCCGAGGGCGGCGATCAGTGGTGCGGCGAGCGCGGCGGTGGCGAGCAGCGGGGACGGCAGCAGGACGCGGCCGGTCTCCTCGCAGGCAACGGCGAGTTCGGCGGGCCCGCAGCCGACCCCTCCGTACTCCTGCGCGAGCGCGAGCCCCGGCAGCCCCAGGTCCTGGGCGAGTTGCCGCCACAGGACCTCGTCATAGCCGTGCGCGGTCCGCACGGCACTCCTGACCTCGCCGGGTCCGCAGCGTTTGACCAGCAGTTCGCGCAGGGTGCGGCGGATCTCGTCCTGCTCCGCGGTGAAGGCGGCGTCCATCGTCGGGCTCCTTCCCCTCAGGGGCCGTAGGCCTCTGATCTGACGGGCCGTCATGCTAAGCGCGATGTTGCGAGAAACCCAGAGCCGCGCATGCGCTCACCCGCCCCCTCCCGCCATACCTGATGTACCGTCAGATTTATGCCTTCCTCACCTTCCTCTCCCCCGCGCAAGGTCGCTGTCGTCGGCATATCCCTCGCGGACTGCGGACGCGTCGACGGTCCCACTCCCTATGCCCTGCACGCCCAGGCCGCCCGCCGGGCGCTCGCCGATTCCGGCCTGGACCGCTCGGTCGTCGACGGTTTCGCCTCCGCCGGGCTCGGCATGCTCGCCCCGGTCGAGGTCGCGGAGTATCTGGGCCTCAAGCCCACCTGGGTGGATTCCACCGCGGTCGGCGGCGCGACCTGGGAGGTGATGGCCGCCCATGCCGCCGACGCCATCGCGGCCGGTCACGCCGACGCCGTACTGCTGGTGTACGGGTCCACGGCGCGCGCAGACATCCGGGCCGGGCGCCGCACGTCGAATCTGTCGTTCGGCTCGCGCGGCCCGCTCCAGTTCGAAGTGCCCTACGGGCACTCGCTGATCGCCAAGTACGCGATGGCCGCCCGCCGCCATATGCACGAGTACGGGACGACGCTGGAGCAGCTCGCCGAGGTCGCCGTCCAGGCACGCGCGAACGCGGCGGCCAACCCGGACGCGATGTTCCGGGACCCGATCACGGTGGACGACGTCCTGTCGGGCCCGATGATCGCGGACCCGTTCACCAAGCTGCACTGCTGCATCCGCAGCGACGGCGGCTGCGCGGTACTGCTGGCGGCCGAGGAGTACGTACCGGACACGGCGAAGGACCCGGTGTGGATCCTCGGCACGGGCGAGTACGTCTCGCACTCCACGATGTCCGAGTGGGACGACTTCACGGTCTCCCCCGCCGCGGTCTCGGGCCGGCTGGCCTTCGAGCGTGCCGGGGTGCGGCCCGCAGACATCGATCTGGCCGAGATCTATGACGCCTTCACCTATATGACGCTGGTGACGCTGGAGGATCTGGGGTTCTGCGCGAAGGGCGAGGGCGGCGCGTTCATCGAGAAGGGCCGAACCGGTCGGTCCGGCGAACTTCCGGTGAACACCGACGGGGGTGGGCTTTCGGCCTGCCACCCTGGGATGCGCGGGCTGTTCCTCCTGGTGGAATCCGTCCGCCAACTCCGTGGCGAGGCGGGGAAACGGCAGGTCAGAAGGGCGGACGGCAGTCTTCCCGAGCTGGCCGTGGCCTCGGGGACGGGTGGCTGGTTCTGTTCCTCCGGCACGGTCGTGCTGGGGCGGGGCTGAGAAGCCCAAACCCGGGCAGGCACTGCCTGAAAGCGCTCTCTCTATAACTTTTTGACCCGGGCACCTCAAGCCTCTAGGTTCTGGCGTCCAGGCTCGGTCCAGCGAGGACGAGCTTCCATCGTCCTTGGGGGGACAACATGCACTGGTATCTCGATGTTCTGAAGCAGTACGCGGTGTTCAACGGCCGTGCGCGCCGCCAGGAGTACTGGATGTACGCGCTGTTCAACGCCATCGCCGCCATTATCGCGGTGGTGCTGGACCTGGTGCTCGGCACGTTTCCGATCATCACCGTGATCTACTACCTCGCCATCCTTCTGCCCAGCCTCGGTGTCCTCGTGCGCCGCCTGCACGACACCGGTCGCTCCGGCTGGTGGGTACTGTTCGCGGCCATCCCCCTGGCGGGCGCGATCACGCTGCTCGTCTTCCTGGTCTCCGAGGGCGAGCGCAGCGCGAACGCGTACGGCCCCGACCCGAAGTCCGAGTACTCCCCGGCCTAGTGGGTCCACCGTGCGCTCACCGCTCTGAGCGCACACCACACAGGGCGTCGCCCGGCAACCCACTGCCGGCCGACGCCCTGTGGACGTTCGGCCACGGCCGCGCGCTCAGGGATCCCGGTCCCCCACGCGGTCCTCGGCGCCGGAGAACTCGTCCGCCTCACGTCGCCGCGGACCGACCCGGCGGCCCCGCGCCCCGGCGGGCATGATGGGGCCGCATGACCGATGTGACGCCTGATCCGCACTCCGCCCAGCAGACCTTCCGGGAGCTGCTTCACGCCCAGCGCGTGTGGGATCTCGACCTGCCCGCGTTCGATCCGGCCACCGCGCCCGGTACGCCGCTCCCCCTCTTCCGCACCTGGTTCGCCGAGGCGGTGGCAGCCGGGCAGGCGGAACCGCACACCATGACGCTGGCCACCGTCGACGCCGAGGGACGTCCGGACCTGCGGACGCTGATGCTGCACGACGCGGACGACCGCGGCTGGCACTTCGCCACGCACGCCACCAGCGCGAAGGGCCGCCAGCTCGCCGCGCACCCGTACGCGGCGCTCGGCTTCTACTGGCCCGCGCAGGGACGGCAGGTGCGGGTACGGGGTCCGGTCACCGCCTGCACCCCCGCCGAGAGCCGGGCCGATCTGCATGTCCGCTCGACCGGTGCGCTGGCATCGGCGCTGGTGGGACGGCAGAGCGAGGTACTCGGCTCGTACGAGGAGCTGAACCGCGCCTCGGACGCCGCCTGGGAGCGGGCACAGGCCGAACCGGAGGCGGAGGTGGCGAGCTGGACGCGGTACGTGGTCGAGCCGCGCGAGGTCGAGTTCTTCCAGGGTGACGCGAGGCGGCGCCACGTCCGGCTGCGCTACCGCCGGGACGGTGGCAACTGGACCCGGGAACTGCTCTGGCCGTGACCCGGCACAACCGGTTTCAACCAGAAAGGAGCACTATGGGAGACAGGTGAGTTGCTGGAGGCATTCCATGACACGAGCCCGTTCCCGTTACGCCCCCGACCACGGTCTGACCACGCGCATGGTCACCACCATGTTCCTGATCGGACTGCTGTACGTGGTCCTGGTGGGCGTGCTCCTCGCGGCGCTGCGGGGCGCCTGGCCGATCATCCTGATCTTCACCGGTGGCCTGTTCATCGCCCAGTTCTGGTTCAGCGACCGCATCGCCGCCTTCAGCATGGGCGCCCGCGAGGTCACCCCCGAGCAAGCACCCGAGCTGCACGGCACCATCGACCGGATCTGCGCCCTGGCGGACATGCCGAAACCCCGGGTGGCCATCGCCCGGTCCGACGTACCGAACGCCTTCGCCACCGGCCGCGGCGAGAAGACCGCCCTCGTCTGCGCCACCACCGGGCTCCTGCGCAGACTGGAACCCGAGGAGCTGGAAGGCGTCCTCGCACACGAGATGTCGCACGTCGCCCACCGGGACGTCGCCGTCATGACGATCGCCTCGTTCCTCGGCGTCCTGGCCGGCATCGTCACCCGCGTCGCCCTCTGGGGCGGCTTCTCCCGCAACAGCCGCAGCAGCGACCCAGTCGGCATCGCGATCATGCTGATCCCGCTGATCAGCGCCGTCGTGTACTGCCTGAGCTTCCTGCTCACCCGGCTGCTCTCGCGCTACCGCGAACTCTCCGCCGACCGCGCCGCCGCCCTCCTCACCGGCCGCCCCTCCGCGCTCGCCTCGGCGCTCACCAAGGTCAGCGGCCAGATGGCCAGGATCCCGACGGAGGACCTGCGGAAGGCGGAGCCGTACAACGCCTTCTACTTCGTCCCGGCGTTCTCCTCGAAGGAGAGCCTCAGCCGGCTGCTCTCCTCCCACCCGACCCTCGAACAGCGCCTCGACCAGCTGGCCCGCATCTCCGCCGAACTCGCCCGCCCGTAAGGAACCAGGGAGTCCGCAGTGGGTCTTCTCGACACCATCCTCGGCCGCAGCAAACCGGTCCGCCCCGACCTCGACCAGCTCTTCGCCGTACCGTCCGCTGCCCTCACCCTCCAAGCAGGCGCGGACTTCACCCCCACCGGACTCGGCTCGGTCTGCTTCGCGGGGGTGGAGGGCGGCACCTTCGCCCGTATCCGGCAGGACGTACAGGAACTGCTCGACGCGGACACGGACCGGGGCGGCCTCCCGGTGGAGTTCAGCCAGGACTCGTACGGCTACACCTGGCTGCTCTCCCGCCGCTCCCCCGACGACGTGGCCGCCCTGGTCAACGACCTGCACGCGGTCAACACCCTGCTCCAGGACGGCGGCTTCGGCCCGCAGCTGCTCTGCTCGCTGATCGGCTTCCGGGACGCCGAGGAGCGGTCTCTGGCGCTGGTCTACCTCTACAAGCGCGGCACGTTCTATCCGTTCGCCCCGGTGCGGGGCAGTGCCGAAAAGCGGGACAACCAGCTGGAGTTGCAGATCAGGGCGACACTCGGGGACGACCTGCGAGTCGAGAAGGATCTTGCCCGGTGGTTCCCGGTCTGGGGGGCGCCCGGACTGTGAGCCGGGCGCCGAGCCGTTCCGTATCATCAGGTTCATGACTGCTGAGCGCCCGAACTCCGTCAGTCGGCTGCGCGCTTCCGACGCCGACCGTGAAACGGTCGTGGACCAGCTGAGGGAGGCCGCGGCCGAGGGCCGCATCGACCTCGACGAGCTGGATACCCGGCTGGGCCAGGCGCTGGTCGCCAAGACCTACGCCGAGCTGGCGCCCCTCACCGCCGATCTGGGGCCCGCACCGCAGGACGCGGGGAAGCCGCTGGCCCTCAAGGGCGGCATCCACGGCGCGGTGCGCGCCGGGCGTTGGAAGGTGCCCGGGCGCATCGATGTGGACGGCGGCATGGGCGGCGCCAGGCTCGACTTCACGCAGACCGACTGCCGGCTGCGCGAGATCGAGCTGGAGGTCAACGGGCAGATGGGCGGGGTCAGGATCATCATCCCCGCGGGCTGGGCCGCGGAGACCGACGAGGTCGATCCCGGCCTGGGCGGCTTCAAGGACCGGACCACGGCCGAAAGGCTCCCGGGCACCCCGCTGATCCGCGTCACCGGCACGGCCGGCATGGGCGGTGCGGTCATCCGCCACCCCAACGTCTGGGAGCGGTGGAAGCTGCGGCGCGCACTGCGGCGCAGCAAGTCGCTCTGAGTCGTGCCAGGCGAGCGGCGTCGTGCCAGGTGAGCGGCAGAGCCAGGGCCGTCTCACGGCCGGAAGACCGGGACTGCCTCGCCGCCCTCCTCCTGTCGGAAGGTGACCTGGAGTTCCATGCCGATGGCGAGGCCGGACTCCTCGCAGTCGACGATCTCCGTCATCATGCGCGGCCCCTCGGCGAGGTCGACGACGGCCGCCGTGTACGGGACGCGGGCGCCGAACGGCGGCAGGTCGTTCCGATGGACGACGGACCAGGTGTACAGCGTGGCGCGGCCGCTCGCCCGCTCCCAGGTGACGTCCTCGCTCCAGCAGCGCGGGCAGAACGCGCGCGGGTAGTGGTGGGCCTTGCCGCAGGCGTGGCAGCGGCGCAGCAGCAGGTGCCCCTCGGCGGCCGCATCCCAGTAGGGCCGGGTGAAGTCGTCCGGTTCGGGCAGGTCGAAGCGAGGGGTGGCCGTGGTCATCCGAAGAGTCCGATCGCGTGGTCGAGCGACCAGACCTGCCAGGACATGGCGAAGAGGGCGACGAGGGAGATCAGCGCCATCATCGCGTTCTGCCCTTGCTCGGCCCAGTCGTGGATCATCAGCACCAGGTAGAGGAGGTTGAGGAGCAGTCCGCCGAGGAGCGCGACGGGTGTCAGGAAGCCGGCGATCAGGCCGAGCCCCAGGGCGAGTTCGGCGTAGACGACGAGGTAGGCCATGGCCTTGGGGCGGGGTGCGACGATCCGCTGGAAGCCGGTCCGTACCGCCGCCCATCGGTGCTTGCCCGCGACGCCCGCCGCCCAGGCGATGCCCGTGCCGCGCTCGAACCAGCCCTTCTTGTCCTTGTGACGCCAGCTCTCCAGCCACCACAGGCCGAGCCCTATTCGAAGGACGGCGAGCCACTCGGCTCCGCCGAGCCAGATCGTCCGCATCGGGACACCTCCCTGTTGCGCCGCAGGGTTGAGGAAATCAAGATATCTGACGGTACGTCAGATCAACTGATCCCGATAGTCCCGCAACACCCCCGTGGTGCTGACGGTGTACGTCACTTCCCCTTGATGTGGACAAGGTTCGGCCAGTAGCGCGCAGAGCCCTCGATCCGGGTGAGCACGGGAGTGGCAGCCTTCCCTCACCGTTCGTAGCCCGTGACGAGCTCACCCAGCACGTCGGCGCCCGCGTCACATCGAGGGCCAGAAGCGCCCTATCTGACCGTCCCCCCGAGACGAAGAGAACTCCGGCGCTCCGCGCCTCCGCTCCAAGGATGCGTTTCCCTCCCCGGCTGAAGCCGGGGATACCCACGCAAGATCAAGGATGGCTGTTCTTGCGGGGCCCGTTGAGCGACCACGTCCGCCACCACATCACGCACCGTCGCAGCCATCGTCAGCCGCCTCCCCCGTCTGGACTGCACCAACTCGCCTATGCATCAATCTACTTGGGACACACAACGAATCAATGGACTCCTCGTGCACAGCTCGGGCCGCCGATCACTCCGAGCCACTCGTGACCAATTCGCAATCGAACCCGATCTTGACCGAGACCCATCAAGTAATCGGGCGATTACGCTCCGATGCATGCCCAACAGCACCTCCACCTCCGGCAGTAGCCCCATGCCCGCGCCCGCCCCCGCGCCCACCGACATCACGGAGCACCGGCCCGTCTACGTCATCGGCGGCGGCCCGGGCGGTCTCGCCGCCGCGGCAGCCCTGCACGAGCAAGGGGTACGGGCGGTCGTGCTGGAGAAGTCCGGAAACGTCGGCGCGTCCTGGCGCGGCCACTACGACCGGCTGCACCTGCACACCACCCGCCGCTGGTCCGCGCTGCCGGGGCTCGCGATCCCGCGCCGGTTCGGACGCTGGGTGTCCCGCGACCATGTGGTGCGCTACCTGGAGAAGTATGCCGAGCACCATCAGCTGGAGGTGGTGACGGGCGTCGAGGTGACCCGTATCGACCGGGCGGCGGACGGCAGCGGGTGGCAGCTGACCGCGAGCGGCGGCCGGGCGCTGACCGGGCGGGCCGTCGTCGTGGCCACCGGCTACAACCACACCCCGCGCATCCCGGACTGGGCGGGCCGCGACACCTTCACCGGTGAGCTGGTGCACGCCCGCGACTACCGCAGCCCCGGTCCGTACGCGGGCAAGGACGTCCTCGTCGTCGGGATCGGCAACACCGGCGCGGAGATCGCCGTGGACCTGGTGGAGGGCGGCGCTTCCCGGGTACGGATCGCGGTACGCACCGTTCCGCACATCGTGCGCCGCTCGACGGCGGGCTGGCCCGCTCAGGCGACCGGCATCCTGGTCCGCAGACTGCCGGTGCGGCTGGTCGACCGGGCCGGCCGGCTGATGGCCAAGGTCGCCGTGCCCGACCTCGCCGAACAGGGCCTGCCGCGCCCGGACACGGGCCTCTACTCACGGGTCAGGGAAGGCGCCATCCCGGTCCAGGACGTGGGGCTGATCGACGCGGTGCGGGACGGCCGGGTGGTGCCGGTGGCAACGGTCGACTCGTTCGACAAGGACGCGGTCGTGCTGGCGGACGGGACCCGGATCACGCCGGACGCGGTCATCGCGGCGACCGGCTACCAACGGGCCCTGGAACCGCTGATCGGGCACCTCGACGTACTGGACGCACGCGGACGACCGGTGGTGCACGGCAGCCGCACACCGAAGCAGGCACCCGGGCTCTACTTCACGGGGTTCACCAATCCGATCAGCGGTATGTTCCGCGAAATGGCCCTGGACGCCCGGAAGATCGCCAGGACACTGGCGAGGGACGCCGGCCGCCTCCGCCCCTGACCGGAACTTCTCCCGGCCGCCTGTCACATCCCCGCGACGCGCTCCGCCATTGCTGCGAAGGACGAGAACGAGCGGGTGTCGCCACAGACCCCGAAGATCCGGCGGAGCGGCACCATGGAAGCACGGATGAAGAACCCGGCCGCGGTCATCCCCGAGGCCGTGCCCGCCGACCTGGTAGTCCGTACAGGGAGAAGGGCCTCCACGGCCGTGGAGGCCCTTCTCGCCGCTGCCGGGTTCTACTTGGTGAAGATGAAGTACTTCCAGGCGCCGTGGGTGGTGGAGTTCACGGTGTCGCCGGAGGAGCCGTTGACGTACGAGGAGCGCAGGCGCATCCGGTAGCCGGTCGGGTGCGTGCCGCCGAGGGTCACGGTGGACTTGCCGCTGGTGTCGAGCGCGAAGTAGCCCGAGCCCGCGTCGTTCCACTTGCCCTGGTAGTAGATCTCCAGGCTCACCTGCTGGGCGCGGCCCTTGTAGTACGTCATGGTCGTGGTGAAGACCGGGTCGGTCTTCTTGTGGAAGTACGCGTACGACGTGGAGCCGATCTTCGCCGTCCTGTAGTGCTTGGCCACCGAGGTGGAGACCTTGACCTTGGCGTACGCGACGGACTTCGCGGTCTTCGGCGCATAGCGGGCGTCGCCCGCGAAGACGGCGGTGACGGTGGTGTCACGGGCCATGTCCACGGTGGCGGACAGATTGCCCTTGGAGTTGACCGTGCCCCTCTTCACCAGCTTCTTCGGCTTGTCCGCGCCGAAGGGGTCGGCCCAGATCTCGACCGTACGGTTCTTGTACGTCGTGCCGAGGTGTGCGGTGAACGAGACGTCGGTGCCGTAGGAGTACAGCGCGCCGTTGTGGTCCAGCGTCAGCGAGGGCGTGGCCCGGGAGACGGCGACCGTGGCCTTGGCCGACACCGGCACATGCGTGGCGTCGCCTGCGTACTGCGCGGTGTAGGTGACATCGCCGCCCGCGGGCGGGGTGTCCGTGAACGAGAACGCGCCGTTCGCGGCGACCGTTCTCGTACCGAGCGACGTGCCCTTCGGGCTGTCGAGGTCGGTACGGACGACCGTGACCTTCGCGTCCGCCGGGAACGGCTGGTCGGAGGTCAGCCTGCCGGTGGCGCTGAGCTGCTTGCCGCGGGTCGCCCGGGCGGGAGCGGAGACGGTCGCCGTCACCGGGTAGCGGGCGGCGTCGTCGAGGACGCGGAGATAGGTTCTGCCCTGCCCCCGGGCGATGGCGAACAGCCGGCTGCCGTCCGGCGCCCAGCTCAGCCCCTGGGCGGCGATGATGTCGCCGCCGGACGTGGACGCGCCGTACGTGTAGGTGCGGAACGGCTGAGTCGCACCGGGCTTGAAGACGAAGACGTCCTTGTCGTACGGGCTGTTGGCGGCCAGGGCGACCGTGCCGTCCGGTGCGATCGCGGCGGAGTCGGGGCCGTACGCGTCGATCGGGTAGCCGCCGGTGCGGGTCAGGTCACCGGCGTTGATCGCGCTCGCCTCGTAGGAGGAGGTGCCCGAGGTGGTGACGATCTGCGTGCCGTCGGCACTGAGCGCGAAGTCCGCCATGTCGCTGCGGGCATCGTCCTGCGTCCCCTCCTTGCGCAGGACGGGGGCACCGGTGGACACGTCGTACACGGCGAGACCCGACCAGGTGCCGTGGAATCCGAGCACCAGGGTGTTCCCGGCGGACTCCAGCTCGGGGGCGTCGGTCCACGCACTGCCGGGGAGCCGGCCGAGCGTGATCTCGGGGGTGTCCTGCGCGGGGTCGAACGAGCCCAGGCTGCGCGAGGGCTCCTGCCCGTACGCGAACCAGACCCGTCCGCCCGCCACCGCCAGGGTCTGCGGGGCGGTGTGCTCGCCGGTGCTGTACCGGGCGGCCGCGGTCGAGCCGGCCGTCTCGATGGCCACGACGGCGTCGGCGCCCGGGAGGGCCGCGTAGACGAATCCGGAGTCGGGCGAGATCGCCAGATCCCGCACGCCGGAGAGATTCGGGACGTTCGCCACGACCCGGCCCGTGTAGTCGGTGACGACGACCTTGTTGCCGGTCGGGTCGCTGATGTACACCCGCTTGTGGACGCCGTCCACGGCGATGTCGCCGTACGAGGAGATCGGCAGGGCGCCGGCGGAGTCGGCCGCCGCCGGTCCTGCGGTACCGACGGCCATGACCGTCGAACTGAAGAGGACCGCGAGTGCGGTCGCCACGGTGCGCATGCGCACGTTGATACATACCCCCAGGGAGAAACCCGGTTTGGTCGGCCGGGTGACGAGTCGGGCCGCGCGACACCCGCACATCGTCATGTGAAGAAGGTGAAGACAACGTGAAGGGCGCGGCCGCACGCGCAGCGTATGTCATGACTGCGGCAAATGGGGAGAGGTTTCCGTGGGGCGGCTGTGCGATCCGGACTCCGACGCGTCAGGAATTCCCCGGGCCGCGGGGCGCGGGGCGCGCGAAGGGGCAGGGAATCCCGGCCCGGGTCCATCGAGCCTTTGCCTTCCCACCCATTCCTGACGGAGCGTCAGTTCAGTAACCTGACATGGCGTCAGCTAATTGGATACGGGCGCCCCGAAGCCCGGACGGACCTCTAGCAGGAGTGGGCGGAACGATGCTTGGATCGACTCACGGCACCCTCACCACACACTTCCGCGCCCGGGTGGTGGCCTGCGGCGAGGAGCCGCACGCCGCCGTCCACAGCATGACGGCCGCCGCCGCGGAAGGCGATCTCGACGTCGGCGGTCGCCCGCTGCACGCACCCGTGCCCGACCTGGACCGGTTCTTCCGGCCCGAGTCCGTCGCCGTCATCGGGGCGTCCGACGCCGAGGGCCGGCCCCGTACCGGCATCACCCGGCAGCTCATCGCCTGGGCCGAGCGGGTCGGGGCGCGCCTGCACCCGGTCCACCCCACACGGGAGTCCGTCTTCGGCCGTCCCTGCGCTCCTTCCGTCGCGGACCTGCCGGAGCAGGTCGATCTGGCGGTGCTGCTGGTCGCCGACCCGCTCCCGGTGATCGAGGAACTCGGGCAGGCCAAGGTGAAGTTCGCGGTCGCCTTCGCCTCCGGGTTCGCCGAGACCGGCGAGGAGGGCGCCGCCGCCCAGGCACGGCTGGCGGCCGCGGTGGAGCGGTCGGGGCTGCGGCTGCTCGGGCCGAACACCAACCTCAACGCGTTCGAGGCGTTCCGGGACGACCTCGACGGGCCGGCGATCGCCCTGATCACCCAGTCCGGCCACCAGGGCCGCCCCGTCTACACCCTCCAGGAGCTGGGCGTACGGCTCTCGCACTGGGCGCCCACGGGCAACGAGGCCGACCTGGAGACCGCCGATTTCATCTCGTACTTCTCGCAGCGCCCCGAGGTCGGGGCCATCGCCTGCTACGTGGAAGGGCTCAAGGACGGGCGTTCCTTTCTGCTCGCCGCAGACCGGGCGGCACGGGCCGGGGTTCCGGTCGTGGCGGTCAAGGTGGGGCGTACGGAGACAGGGGCCAGGACGGCCGCGTCCCACACCGGCAAGCTGACGGGCGCCGACCAGGTGGTGGACGCGGCGATGCGGCAGTTCGGCGTGATCCGGGTGGACGGGCTCGACGAGCTGCAGGACACCGCGGCCCTGCTGGCCCGCGCGCGCAAGCCGCAGGCCGACGGGGTCGTCGTGTATTCGATCTCGGGCGGCACAGGCGCGCACTTCTCGGACCTGGCGACCGGAGCGGGGCTGCAGCTCCCCACCCTGTCCGAGGAGAAGCAGCGCGAGCTGCACGAGTGGATTCCCGGCTATCTGAACGTGTCGAACCCGGTCGACAACGGCGGGCATCCGGTCGGAGACTGGCGCGGCCGGAAGATCATCGATGCGATCCTCGCCGACCCGGGCGTCGGGGTGCTGATCTGCCCGATCACCGGCCCGTTCCCCCCGATGAGCGACAGGCTCGCCCAGGACCTGGTGGACGCGGCGGAGACCACGGACAAGCTGGTGTGCGTGGTGTGGGGGTCGCCGGTCGGTACGGAGGACGCGTACCGCACGACGCTGCTCGGCTCGTCGCGCGTCGCCACCTTCCGCACGTTCGGCAACTGCATCACCGCCGTGAAGGCCTATCTGGACCATCACCGGTTCGCCGCCTCGTACCGCTCGCCCTTCGACGAGGCGCCGCGCACGCCGTCGCCCTCGTTCCGCAAGGCGCAGGCCCTGATGCGCCCGGGCCACCAGCTGAGCGAGCACGCGGCGAAGCTGCTTCTGCGGGCGTACGGCATCCGCGTCCCGCGCGAGCAGCTGGTCAGCAGCGCGGCGGCGGCCGTCCGGGCGGCGGGCCTGGTCGGCTACCCGGTCGTCATGAAGGCGTCCGGCGCACGGCTGGCCCACAAGACGGAGCTCGGCCTGGTCAAGGTCGGGCTCACTTCCGCCAGCCAAGTCCGCGACGCGTACCGCGAACTGACCGACATCGCCCGCTACGAGGGCATCGAGCTGGACGGCGTCCTGGTCTGCCAGATGGTCGAGCGGGGCGTCGAAATGATGGTCGGCGTCACGCACGACGCCCTGTTCGGGCCGACGGTGACGGTCGGGCTCGGTGGCGTCCTCGTAGAGGTGCTGCACGACGCGGCGGTGCGGGTGCCGCCGTTCGGCGAGGACCAGGCGCGGGCGATGCTCGGCGAACTGCGCGGCCGGGCCCTGCTGGAGGGCGTACGCGGCGGACCGCCGGTGGATGTCGACGCCCTCGTCGAGGTGGTGCTGCGCGTCCAGCGGATGGCACTGGAACTGGGCGACGACCTCGCCGAGCTGGACATCAACCCGCTGATGGTGCTGGGGCGCGGGCAGGGCGCGGTGGCACTGGACGCGCTCGCCGTCTGCCGCTGACCGCCCACGCCACCTGGCAAGGAGCTGCCTCATGCCGTCCTCCCCCGAAGACACCACAGGGTCCGCCGACCCGCTCGACTCATGGGTACTCCACGCCACTGACCACGGCGTCTCATGGATCACTCTCAACCGCCCCGAAGCGATGAACGCCGTCACCTGGGACCAGCGGGAACGCCTCATCGCCCTCCTCGCCGAAGCCTCCGCCGACCCGACGGTCCGGGCCGTCGTCCTGACCGCCACCGGCCGCGGCTTCTGTGCGGGCGCCGACCTGCGCGGCGCCCCGTCCACGGGCGACCGCGTCCCCGGCGACGTGGCCCGCACCATCCGGCTCGGCGCGCAACGCCTCATCGCGGCGGTCCTGGACTGCGAGAAGCCGGTGATCGCCGCCGTCAACGGCACGGCGGCCGGCATCGGCGCGCATCTGGCGTTCGCCTGCGACCTGGTGCTGGCCGCCGACACGGCGAAGTTCATCGAGGTGTTCGTGCGCCGCGGCCTCGTCCCGGACGGCGGCGGCGCGTACCTGCTGCCCCGCCTGATCGGGCCGCAGCGCGCAAAGGAGCTCATGTTCTTCGGCGACGCGCTCCCCGCGACGGAGGCGGAACGCCTGGGCCTGGTCAACCGGGTCGTCCCGGC
This sequence comes from Streptomyces sp. NPDC005181, assembly GCF_040608395.1. NCBI lineage: Bacteria > Bacillati > Actinomycetota > Actinomycetes > Kitasatosporales > Streptomycetaceae > Streptomyces > Streptomyces sp. NPDC005181. Next base: position 79,250 of record NZ_JBEXID010000021.1, on the reverse strand, counting down.
CGAGGAGTTGACGGCAACGGCCCGCGCATGGTCCCAACGCCTTGCGGACGGCCCGACCCGCGCCCTCGCCCTCACCAAACAGCTCGTCAACGCATCTCTGGACGCCGACCGCGCAACGGCGTTCGCCGCCGAGGCGATGGCCCAGGAGATCAACATGACGACGCGGGACGCGGGCGAGGGCGTGGCGAGCTTCGTGGAGCGCCGCACGCCGAAGTACCGGGGGCTGTGACGTTCCGCACCCGGCACTTCATATCTGACGTACCGTCAATTTAAATGGGAGATGTGATGGGACACGCAGGCATGGCCGCCACCGCCGTCCGGTACCTCAGGTCCGTCGGCGCCGCCACAACCGCCGGCCCGGCGCCGGTCGATCCGCTGCCGCGCCCCGATCTGCGGGCCGTCGCCGACGACGAGCGGCTGCCCGTCGATCCGGTCGAATTCCGGCGCGTGCTCGGCCACTTCGCGACCGGCGTCACCGTCGTCACCGCCCACGACCCGGACGCCCCGGACAGCCCTGCGGGGTTCGCCTGCCAGTCGTTCGCATCGCTCTCCCTCGACCCGCCGCTGGTCACGTTCATGGTCGCCCGTACCTCGACGACCTGGCCGCGCATCGCCCGCGCCGGGGCATTCTGCGTCAACATCCTGGGCGCGGAGCAGGGCGCGTTGTGCCGGGGGTTCGCCGTGAGCGGGGCCGACAAGTTCGCCGGGGTGGCGTACGAGGCCGCTCCCGCGACCGGGTCGCCGCTGCTGGACTCCGTACCGGCCTGGGTCGACTGCCGTATCCAGGCCGTCCACACGGGCGGCGACCATCTGATCGTGGTCGGGCGGGTGGAGGCGCTGGGAGCGGCGGACGGGGTCGGTCCGTTGCTGTTCCACCGGGGGGCGTTCGGGCGCTTCAGCGGGTGAGCGTGTACCAGTGCGGTGCGTCGACGTCGCCGTACTCCCGGCTGAGCTTCGGACGGTCGGTGTGCCGCTGATCCGCCAGCCCTCCTCGGGGGCGTCGGCGCCGTAGGAACAGCCGTCGATGTCCAGCCGCACACGCTGGTCCCAGGTGGTGGACGAACCGGGCTCGTACCTCCACGTTCCGCGCCCGGAACAGTGGCCCTTCCCGCTGTCCTCCGCCGCCCCGTTCCGGCCCACAGCTCCGGCAGCGGCGTCGCGCCGGCCGCGCTCTCTTTCTCCGGAATCAGCATGCGTATCCCCTCCCGTCCGCATCTTCGCGCACGGGTCGGCGACCGCCTCAGCCGCTGCCGGTCAGCACCACCGGATCCGGGGTCTGCGTCTGCCGCCGGATCACCAGCGCCATCAGCGCCGCCGTCGCGCACAGCGCCCCCGACGCGTACCAGACCATGTCGTACGAGCCGGACACATCGCGCGCCACACCGCCCAGGAACGCCACCAGCGCCGCGCCCACCTGGTGGGAGGCGAGAACCCAGCCGAAGACGATCGCACTGTCGTCGCCGTACTGCTCGCGGCACAGGGCCAGCGTCGGCGGGACCGTGGCCACCCAGTCCAGGCCGTAGAACACGATGAAGAAGACCATCGGCGGGTGCACCGTCGGCGCCATCAGTATCGGCAGGAAGAGCAGCGAGATGCCGCGCAACGCGTAGTAGACGGCGAGGAGTCGGCGGGCGTCGAAACGGTCGGTGAGCCAGCCGGAGAAGACCGTGCCGATGATGTCGAAGACCCCGATGACGGCGAGCAGCGAGGCGGCTGCCGTGATGGGCATGCCGTGGTCGTGGGCCGACGGCACGAAGTGCGTACGGATCAGGCCGTTGGTCGAGGCGCCGCAGATCGCGAACGTGCCCGCGAGCAGCCAGAACGGCCCGGTGCGGGCGGCGTCGAACAGGACGCGCACGGTACGGGCCGCCGCTCCCCGGGCGGGCGCCGGCTTCTCGACGTACGCGCCACCGTACGGGGCCAGGCCCACATCGGCCGGATGGTCGCGCATCAGGAGCCAGACGAACGGTACGACGGCGAGCGCGGCCAGTGCGACGGTTACCGAGGCCGGGCGCCAGCCGTGCTCCTCGACGATCCAGGCGCACAGCGGCAGGAAGATCAGCTGGCCGGAGGCGCCGGCCGCGGTGAGGATGCCGGTGACCAGGCCGCGCCTGGCGACGAACCAGCGGTTGGTGACCGTTGCCGAGAAGGCCAGCGCCATCGAGCCGGTGCCGAGCCCGACGAGCAGCCCCCAGTAGATCATCAGCTGCCAGGAGGCCGTCATCCAGACACTGGCCAGGGCCCCCACCGCGACCGTGGACAGGGCCACGACGACGACCCGGCGGATGCCGAACCGGTCCATCAGCGCGGCGGCGAACGGCGCGGTCAGTCCGTACAGCGCCATGTCGATCGAGACAGCCAGCCCGATCTCCCCGCGCGACCAGCCGAACTCCGTGTGCAGCGGGTCGATGAGGAGGCCGGGCAGGGAGTTGAACGCGGCGCCGCCGATGATCGTCACGAACGTGACGACGGCAACGATCCAGGCACGGTGCACGCGCAGACGGGAGCGTCCGCGGGACGGCGTGGGGGCGGCCGGGCGGTCGTCGTCCTGCGCGGGACCTGCGGCGGTGCTACCGGTTGTCTGGGTCACGTCACCCAGCATCAGATCCCGGGGCCTGTTCTCACGAGTGGCCCGAGGGTCATCGTTCGCAGGGATCGGGCCACAGGGAAGGCGTACGATCATCCGTCGGCCGGGGCGTACGCTCACCCGGCCGGATGAGACGGACGAGCCGATCGAACCGGGGAATCTCATGCAATGGGTCGCGCGTCAGCAGTTCCATCACCGTTCCGCACTGATGCAGGCATGGGGCGCCGGGCTGCTTCTCATCGCCGTCGGGCTGTGGATCTGGCTGGCGTTCCTGCTGGTGGATCAGGCGGACGCGTACTGCTACCGCGTCACCATGCAGTGCGCGGTGGTGTCGGAGCTGCCCAGGCAGCTCACCGTCCTGGCGGCCGCCGGGCCGCTGTCCGTCCTCGGCTCCGCGCTGCTCGTCGGCGGCAGTGTGCACAGGCAGACCAGTGCGCATGTCTTTCAGGTCATCGAGATGCAGAAGTCCGAGGAGCGGGACCGGCAGAAGCGCTGACGGTCGTGGGCCCGGCCCGGTCCTGGAGCCGTCCGGGCGTCCGACACGCGGTGCACGGCCCGGGCCGTTCCCGCCCCCCTGCTGCTGCCCGGCTCACCCGATCCGCTCCAGGCGGCGGATCGGGCGGGCCGCCAGCAGCACCCCCACCACCAACGCGTTGATCACTGCTCCGGCCAGCAGCACTTCCGAAGCGCCCACCGCGTCCGCGACCGGTCCTGCCAGCGCGCGGCCCGCCGCCAGCATCAGCAGGGAGCCCGCCACGTCGTAGGCGTGGAGCCGGTTCAACGCCTCCGGCGGGACATGCGTCTGGACCGTCGTCGACCACATCACCAGCCAGAACGCGAACACCGCGCCCGCGACGAACTGTCCGGCCCCCAGCGCGAATACCCGCATCCCGAGACCCAGCACCACCAGGTTCACGCACACCCCGGTCAGGGCGATCGCGCCCGCCGCGAGCGGGCGGCGCGGTCTCAGCCGCAGAGCCAGCAGGCCGCCGACCACGCTGCCCGCGCCGTTCACCGCCATCATCACGCCGTACGTCCCCGAGCCGTGCGTCTCGGTGACCTCGACCGCAGTCAGCGGGAGCATCGGGCCCATCACGGTGAAGCCGTACACCGTCCAGATCGCGATCACCCCCCACAGCCAGCTGCGCGCCCTGAACTCCCGCCAGCCATCCACCAGTTCGGCGACGAATGTGCCGCGTGACGCCTCGTCCGACGGCATCGGGGCGAGCCGCAGCAGAAAGAGGCAGACGCCGGAGACCGCGAACGTCGACGCGTTCGCGGCGTACACCGCGCCGGCGCTCGCCAGCCCGACCAGCAGCCCCGCGAAGGCGGGACCGGCCATGGTCATCAGCGCCTCGGAGACCCGGAGCACCGCGTTGCCGCGCTGCACGTCCAGCGACACCCGGGGCACGGTCGATGCGACACCCGGCTGGAAGAGCGCGGCGCCGACGCCGGCCACCGAACTCAGTGCGTACACCGCCCACAGCGGCGGGTTGCCGGTGGCGAAGGAGATGGCCAGCGCGGAGGCCCCGACCAGCCGCAGCGCGTCGGCGATGATCATCATCCGGCGCGGGGTGAACCGATCCGCCAGTACACCGCCGAAGAGCACGAAGAGCGCCAGCGGCCCCATCCAGGCGGCCAGCGCGAAGCCCACGGAGGAGTGCGGCCGGCCGGCCCCCAGCAGACCCGCGGTGAGCGCCACCGGGATCATGCCGTCGCCGAAGAGTGCGGCGGTACGGGCGATGAAGAAGAGCCGGAAGTTACGGTTCCAGAGCTCGCTTCCCGGTCGCTCACCGTCCCGTCGCGCAGCCAGGGGCGGCAAGGAAGCCGTAGGGCCGGGGGAGGACGAAGGGGATGGGGCGCTCTCGCGGATCACGCCGGGAATGCACTCGTGCTCTGCTGACTTTTCCTTCACAGCAGTGACATGTATCAGTTTAAGGTCTATACCACTAGGGGTGAAAGGGAGTCCGCCATGCGGCATCGAGTCGTCGTCCTGGCCCTCGACGGGCTGCTCCCTTTCGAACTGGGCATCCCACAAAGGATCTTCGGCCTGGCGCACGGTTCCGAGCCCGGTGACCGGGGCCGGAAGCTGTACGAAGTCGTGACCTGTTCCGTCCGCCCACCGGGACCGGTCACCACCGACGCGGACTTCACCATCACCGTCGAGCGCGGCCCCGAGGCGCTGGCCACCGCCGACACGGTCGTCATCCCCTCCTCCTACGAACTCGGCCCCGTCTACGAGGAAGGCAGGCTGACGGACGCGCTGGCCGCCGCGCTCGCGTACATCAGGCCCGGCACCCGGCTCGTCTCGATCTGCACGGGCAGTTACGTGCTTGCCGCCGCCGGGCGCCTCGACGGACGTCCCGCCACCACGCACTGGTCGCACGCCGACCACTTCCGGCAGCTGTTCCCGCAGGTCCGGGTCGACCCCGACGTCCTGTTCATCGACGACGGGGACGTCCTCACGTCCGCCGGGGTCGCCGCCGGGATCGACCTCTGCCTGCACATCGTGCGCCGCGACCACGGCACGGCCGTCGCCAATGACGTCGCCCGCCGCGCGGTCGTGCCGCCGCACCGCGACGGCGGGCAGGCGCAGTACATCCAACGCCCCGTCCCCGAGGCACAGTTCGCAACCACGACGCGCGCGCGGGCCTGGGCGCTCGGGCGGCTCGACCGGCCGATCCTGCTGCGCGACATGGCGCAGCAGGAGTCGATGAGCGTACGGACGTTCACGCGCCGGTTCCGTGAGGAGGTCGGGATCAGCCCCGGGCAGTGGCTGACCCAGCAGCGGGTGGAGCGGGCACGGGGACTGCTGGAGTCCACGGACCTGTCGGTCGACCAGGTGGCACGGGACGCGGGGTTCGGGACGGCGACGTCGCTGCGCCAGCACATCCAGGCGGCGCTGAGTGTGTCACCGACGATGTACCGGCGGACGTTCCGCGCGGGGGCGGGGGGCCGATGAGGGCGCGGATGCGGATGCGACGCCCGGGGAGCTAGAACACCAGCACGCCGCGCGCCACCCGCCCGTGGTGCGCGTCGTCCGCCGCCTTCGCGAAGTCCTCCACCGGGTACGTCTCCGTCACCAGCTCGTCGAGGAGCAGCCGGCCGTCCCGGTACAGGTCCGCGTAGAGCGCGATGTCGCGCTGCGGGCGCGAGGAGCCGTACCGGCAGCCCAGGATCGACTTGTCCAGGTACATCGACGAGACCAGGAACGACGCCTCCGCCGTCGCCGCCGGGACACCCAGCAGGATCGCCTGGCCGTGCCGGTCCAGGAGGTCGATCGCCTGCCGGATCAGTTCCGTGCGGCCCACGCACTCGAAGGCGTGGTCGGCGCCGGTCGGCAGGATCTCGCGCACGCCCTCCGCCGACGGCAGGAAGTGCGTCGCGCCGAACTGCCGTGCCACCGCCTCCTTCGCCGGGTTGGCGTCCACCGCGACGATCGTCAGCGCACCCGCGATCCGCGCGCCCTGGATCACATTGAGCCCGATGCCGCCGGTGCCGATCACGACGACCGTGTCGCCGCGGTCGACCTTCGCCCGGTTGAGCACGGCTCCGACTCCCGTCAGCACACCGCAGCCGATCAGGGCGGCCGACGTCAGCGGGATGTCGGCGGGGATCTTCACCGCCTGCACGGCCTTGACGAGGGTCCGTTCGGCGAAGGCGGAGTTGGAGGCGAACTGGTACAGCGGCTTGCCGCCCCGCGAGAACGGCTGTCCGGGCATCCCGATCGCCTTGCGGCACATCGTCGGCCTCCCCCGGTCGCACTGGGCGCACGCGCCGCAGCTGGCCAGCGTGGACAGCGAGACATGGTCGCCGGGCACGACATGCGTGACGCCCGCGCCGACCGCCTCCACCACGCCCGCGCCCTCGTGCCCGAGCACCACCGGCAGCGGGAACGGAATGGTCCCGTCCACGACCGACAGATCGCTGTGGCACAGGCCGGCGGCGGCCAGCGCGACGAGCACCTCACCGGGGCCCGGGTCGCGTATCTCCAGGTCGTCGACGACCTCGGTCCGCTTGCCGTCGAAGACGACGCCTCTCATCTCGGCTCCCTCGGTAGGCCGAGCACCCGCTCGGCGATGATGTTCCGCTGGATCTCGTCCGAGCCGCCGTAGATGGTGTCGGACCGGGTGAACAGGAACAGGCGCTGTCCCTCGTCGAGTTCGTACGGTGTGGTGGGCGACCAGTCGTCCGGGCCCACGGCTCCGGCGGCGCCCCTGATCTCCACAGCGAGCTCGCCGAGGCGTTGGTGCCAGCCGCCCCAGAGCAGCTTGGCGACGCTCGGGGTGCCCGCGTCGCCGGAACCGCCCAGGGTGCGCAGGGCGTTCCAGCGCATGGTCTTGAGCTCGGCCCACTGCCGGACGAGCCGTTCGCGCAGGACGGGGTCGGTGACCGCGCCGCCGGCGACGGCGGCGCGGACCACGCGGTCCAGCTCGGCGGCGAAGCCGAACTGCTGGACGAGGGTGGAGACGCCGCGCTCCAGGGCGAGCAGCCCCATGGCGACGGTCCAGCCGTTGCCCTCGCCGCCGACCACCTCCTCGGCGAGCGCGCCGTCGAAGAAGACCTCGTTGAACTCGCTCGTCCCGGACATCTGGCGGATCGGGCGCACCTCGACACGGCCCGGCTGGTCCATCGGCACCAGCAGGAACGACAGTCCGTGGTGGCGCTGCGAGCCGGGGGTGGTGCGGGCGAGGACGAAGCACCAGTCGGCGTCCCGGGCGAGCGAGGTCCAGATCTTCTGGCCGGTCACGGTGTACCGGCCGGTGCCGTCCGGCACGGCGGTGGTCCGCACCCCGGCGAGGTCGGATCCGGCGCCGGGTTCGCTGTAGCCCTGGCACCAGAGTTCTTCGCCGCGGGCGATGGCGGGGAGGAAGCGCTGCTTCTGCGTATCGGTTCCGTACGCGAGGAGGGTGGGGGCGAGGAGATTCTCACCGATGTGGCCGACGCGGGCGGGAGCGGTGGTGCGGGCGTACTCCTCCGCCCAGGCGACCTGCTGGGTGAGGGTGGCGTGCCGGTTTCCGTAGCCGGCTGCCCCGGTGTCCCAGCCGAGGCCGATCCAGCCGGCGCGGCCCAGCTCCTGTTCCCAGGCCCGGCCGCCCTCGGTGGCGCAGGGCTGCGTGAGGTGGGCCTCCAGCCAGGACCGGGCCTCCTGGCGGAAGGAGTCGTCCACCGCGTCGAACGCGAAGTCCATGTCACTCCTTGGGTTCGGGGTCCTTGAGGCCATGGGGGAGGTCGAGGCGCGGGGTCCGGGGCGGAATCCCGGTGGGAGGTCAGGCGTTGGGCCTCGCCTTCGCCGCGGCCGCAGCCGCCATCGCCTCCAGCTGCGCCAGCATCGGCATCGGATCCACCCCCACCGTCCCCGGCAGGAAGTCGGCGATCCTCTCCGGTGTCCAGGCCCCTTCCGCGTACCCCGCCCGCAGCTCCCTCGGCTGGGCCCAGACCGCGATCTTCGGGCCGGCGATCGTGTAGACCTGGCCGGTGATCTTCTCCTCGCGGGCCCGTTCGCTCAGCAGGTAGACCACGAGTGCGGCCACGTCCTCCGGCTCGCCGATCTCCTTCAGTTCCATCGGGACGTTCGCGGACATCCGGGTCCGGGCCACCGGGGCGACCGCGTTCGCCGTGACGCCGTACTTGTGCAGGCCGAGCGCAGCGCTCCGGACCAGCGAGATGATCCCGCCCTTCGCGGCGCTGTAGTTGGCCTGGGCGACGCTGCCCTGATGGTTGCCGCTGGTGAAGCCGATCAGCGTGCCGCCGCCCGCCTGCTTCCGCATGACCGCCGAGGCCGCCCGGAAGACGGTGAAGGTGCCCTTCAGGTGGGTGGCGACGACGGGGTCCCACTCCTCCTCGGACATGTTGAAGAGCATCCGTTCGCGCAGGATCCCGGCCACGCACACGACCCCGTCGATCCGCCCGAACCGCGCCAGCGCCGTGTCCACGATCCGCTGTCCGCCCGCCATGGTGGAGATGTCGTCGGCGACCGCGACGGCTTCGCCGCCCGCCGCCTCGATCTCCTTGACGACGGACTCGGCTATCTCGCTGCTCGGTTCGCCGCCCTCGATGGAGACGCCGTAGTCGTTGACGACGACCCGGGCCCCCTGTGCCGCCGCGGCCAGTGCGACCGCGCGCCCGATGCCACGGCCGGCACCGGTCACGGCCACCACTTTGCCTGCCAAGAAGTTCCCCATGCCCGGCCCCTTCCCACGGTTTCTGACGGACCGTTAGATTTTACGGGTAGTCGGCTCCGTCAGCACAAGACCGGCGGCCCATCGATTCCAGGAGGTCCCCATGCCACTGCCGGCCGAGTTCCACGAGATCGCCGAGCGCGTGAACAACTGGGGGCGCTGGGGCGCGGACGACGAGATCGGGACGCTCAATCTGATCACCGACGCGGTGGCACGGGAGGCGGCGGCGACCGTCCGCACCGGGCAGCGGATCCCTCTCGCGCTCCCCCTCCAGCAGGACGGCGTGCAGAGCGGGCTGATTCCGGGGCGGGTCAATCCGCTGCACGCCATGGTCCAGATCAATCAGGAGATCTTCGGCCCCGGCACGGTCGCGACCAGCGACGACGCCGTGACACTCGGCCTGCAGGCGGCCACCCACTGGGACGCGCTCACGCACGCCTCGCACTCCGGGAAGATCTACAACGGCCGCCCCGCAGCCACGATCACCGCGCACGGCGGCGCACGGTTCAGCTCCATCGCCGCACCCCCACACCTCGTCTCACGCGGCGTGCTGCTGGACGTGGCGCGCGCCCACGGCGTGGACCGGCTGCCCGGCGACCATGCCGTCACCCCGGAGGACCTGGACGCGGCCGAGGCATTCGGCGGGATCCGGGTCCGGGCCGGTGACATCGTGCTCGTACGGACCGGGCAGATCCAGGTCTATCTGGCGGGCGACAAGCATGCGTACGCCTATCCGTCACCCGGTCTGTCGATCCGGACGCCCGAGTGGTTCCATGCGCGCGATGTCGCCGCGGTCGCCAATGACACGCTGACCTTCGAGATCTTCCCGGCGGAGATCGAGGATCTGTGGCTGGGCGTGCATGCGCTGGACCTGGTCGAGATGGGCATGCTGCAGGGCCAGAACTGGAATCTGGAGGGGCTGTCCACCGCCTGTGCGGAGGCGAAGCGCTACGGCTTTCTGCTCTCCGCGATGCCGGAACCGTTCGTCGGCGCCACCGGCACCCCGGTCGCCCCGTGCGCCGTCCTCTGACCCCTATGCGGAATGGGTGACGACGGTGGGCGACGGCTCGTACACGCCCGCCCCGTGCGCCCCCGCCTGCATCTGGACCTGCACCACCGGTGCCCCCCGGTCCACCTCGCACCAGATCGACTTGCCGGCGCCTTCCGGCTGCCAGCCCCAGCGGTCGGCGAGGCCGTCGACCAGCTCCAGGCCCCGGCCTCCGGTGTCCTCGCCCGCCGCGTGCCGCTGCTGCGGCGGGCGGCAGCTGGTGTCGGCCACCTCGACCCGTACGGTCCCGGCCGCCCCCGCCGTTTCGGCCGCGCCGAACAGCATGCGCAGCACGGCCGGACAGCCGGTGTGGACCACCGCGTTGGTGACCAGCTCCGAGATCAGCAGGATGAGCGTCTCGGCCAGCGGCTCGTCGTCTCTTATCCCGGACCCGACCAGTCTCGACCGCGCCCATCTACGGGCCCGCCCGACCTCTGCGGGATCCGGCCCGACCTCCAACTGAACCTGAAGCACCTGCACCGCTCACACCATCCGAACCGGCGGACACATCGCCTCGCGCCTCCTCAGGGTCACGGAACGTGATTCCCTTACGAGACAGCATGGTTGACGTACAGTCACCGCAACAAGCGCTTCGGGCATATTCCAGCGCGAAGGAGTACGCGTGGTGCATACTGTGCGACGCACGTTGCGGGGAGTCGAACAGAAGCACACAGAGGGCACGGGAATCGTCCCCCGGGCAGGCCCGGCGCTTCTGACGGGAACACGAGCAAGGCACCTCGTCCGGACCGGAGTCGCCCCACGGGCAACACCCGGATCGCCCGGTTCCACAACCACTCGCATCCAACGGAGCGTACCCGAGCCGACGGCAACTGCGGCCCGTGACGAATCACGCAAAGGACACAAGCCGGTATCGGCACTTACCGACTGCACTGCGTAACTCCGTAGCGTGAACCTCAGGGGACTCCAGGGTCACATGCGTGCACTCGGCACCCATCAATCCGGTCTCGTCCCCACCCAGCCCTCGGTCCGCCGCGCGCTCAGCACAGATCGGCCGCAAGCGTCTCCTCGGCCTCGGCCGCCGTGAACCACTGCCCGGCCCGCAGCCACGCCCGCTTGAGGTGCAGATGCACGTCCGCCTCCCAGGTGAAGCCCATGCCGCCGTGCACCTGGAGACAGTCCCGCGCATTGCGGACGGCCGCCTCGTCGGCGAGCAGCTTGGCGCCCGCGATCTCGACCGGGTCCGCGGTCACGGCCGCCGCGTACACCGCGGTACGGGCCAGCTCGGCACGCACCAGCATCTGGGCGCACAGATGTTTGACCGCCTGGAAGGAGCCGATCGGCGAGCCGAACTGCTCGCGTCCACGGGCGTGCTGGACAGCCATCTCGGTGGTGCGGGCGGCGCTGCCGAGCTGCTGGGCGGCGGCCAGCAGGGCGCCTTCGCGCCGGAACCGCACCGCATCGGCTCCTGCCCCGGACAGGGGGTCCCCGAGCGCGGCCGGGGCCGGGGCCGTCACACGGTGCAGCGGCGTGAGCGGGTCGAGTGACCGTACGGGGCGGGCGGCGCCCCGTACGAGCGCGCGCAGCTCAGCCCCCTCCAGCACCCGCACCACCCCTCCCACCAGGGCGACCAGCGCGTCCGCCGCGCCCAGGTGGGCCACCGGCCGGCCCTCGTCCAGCACGGCCACCACCGCCCCGCCCTCCGCCGCCCCCTTCACCGCACCGGCGGCGAGCTGCGTGGCCGCCAGCGGTCCGGGCAGCAGCACCCGCCCCGCCTCCTCGAACAGCAGGACGGACTCGGACAGCCCGAGCCCCACCCCGCCCTCCGCCTCCGGCAGTCGCAGCGCGAAGAACCCGGCCGCGCCCAGCTCTCCCCACACCCCCCGGTCGACGTCCGTGCCCGCGTCGAGCGCCGCCCGCATCCGGTCCCGGTCGAAGCGCCCTGCGAGCAGCTCCCGTATCCCTGCCCGCAGGGCCCGCTGGTCGTCCGAAAGCTGGAAGTCCACAGTCCGCTCAGCGCCCCTTCGGCAGGCCGAGGATCCGCTCGGCGACGATGTTCTGCTGGATCTGCGAGGTGCCCGCGGCGATCGTGTACGAGAGCGAGGTCAGCCGGTCCAGGACCCACTCCCGGTCCAGATCGGCCCCGTCCGCGCCGAGCACCTCGGCCGCCGTGTCGTACAGCTCCTGGCGGGCCTGCGAATAGCGCAGCTTGAAGACCGAGCCGCCGGTGCCGGGCACGCCGCCGCCCCCGGCCCGCTGCGCCTCGCTGACGTTCCACTGGGTGAGCCGCCACAGCGCCCGGAATTCGGCGTTCAGTCTGCCGAGCGTCCTGCGCAGCACGGGGTCGTCCCAGCGGCCGTTCGCCCGGGCCTCTGCGGCCAGGGCGGCCAGGGTGCGACGGCAGGCGACGACCTCGCCGACGAACGCCGTACCGCGTTCGAAGGAGAGGGTGACCATGGTGACCCGCCAGCCGTCGTTCTCCGCGCCGACCCGGTGGGAGACCGGCACCCGCACCTCGTCGAGGAACATCTCGGCGAATTCGGTGGACCCGGCGAGCGTGCGCAGGGGGCGGACGGTGACGCCGGGGGCGTCCATCCGCATCGCGAGCCAGCTGATCCCGCGGTGCTTCGGCGCGACCGGATCCGTGCGCACGAGCAGCTCGCACCAGTCGGCGACCTCCGCGTGCGAGGTCCAGATCTTCTGGCCGCTGACCACGTAGTGGTCGCCGTCGCGGACCGCCCGGGTCCGCAGCGAGGCCAGGTCGGAGCCCGCTTCCGGTTCGCTGAACCCCTGGCACCAGATCTCGTCGCCGCGCAGGACCGGCGGCAGCCAGCGGGCCCGCTGCCCGGCTGTGCCCTCGGTGGCGATCGTCGGCCCGGCGTGCAGCAGCCCGACGAAGTTCGCGCCGACATACGGCGCCCCGGCCCGCTCCGTCTCCTCCAGGAAGATCAGGTGCTGTGTGGGGGTGGCGCCCCGCCCGCCCGCGTCGACGGGCCAGTGCAGGCCCGCGTACCCGGCGTCGTACAGCATCCGCTGCCAGGCGGTGTCGTAGGCCCGCCGCCCCGGCCAGTCGTCGGGGCGGGGCTTCGCGGGCAGTCCGGGCAGCACTTCGCCGAGCCACTCCCGCAGCCGCGCCCGGAACTCCTCCTCCTCGGGCGTGTACGACAGTTCCGTCACTTTCCGAGGTCCCGGTCGAGGTCCAGGCCGAGCATCCGGATCGCGTTACCGCGCATCAGTTTGTAGACGGTCTCGTCGTCCAGCCCCTTGACGTGGTCGAGGGCGACCTCCTTCGTGTGCGGGAAGGTCGAGTCGACGTGCGGGTAGTCGGTCTCGAACGTCGCGTTGTCCCGCCCGACCACATCGAGCGACGCGACACCGTGCTTGTCGCGGAAGAAGCAGCAGAACATCTGCCGGTAGTAGTACGTCGAGGGCGGTTCGGGGATCAGATCACGCACCCCGCCCCACGCCCGGTGCTCCTCCCACACGTCGTCGGCGCGCTCCAGGGCGTACGGGATCCACCCCATCTGGCCCTCGCTGTAGGCGAGCTTCAGCCGCGGGTACTTCACCAGCACCCCGCTGAACAAGAAGTCCATCATCGAGGCCATCGCGTTGTTGAAGGAGAGCGAGGCCTGTACTGCGGGCGGGGCGTCGGGCGAGGCGGCCGGCATCTGCGAGCTGGACCCGATGTGCATGTTGACGACCGTGCCGGTCTCCTGGCAGATCGCGAAGAACGGGTCCCAGTAGCCGGTGTGGATCGACGGCAGCCCGAGATGGGTGGGGATCTCGGAGAAGGTCACCGCCCGCACCCCGCGCGCGGCGTTGCGCTTGATCTCCGCGACCGCCAGACCGATGTCCCAGAGCGGGATGATGCAGAGCGGGATCAGCCGGCCGCCGCTGTCGCCGCACCACTCCTCCACCATCCAGTCGTTGTAGGCGCGCACGCAGGCGAGCGCGACCTCTTTGTCGTGCGCCTCGGCGAAGGTCTGGCCGCAGAAGCGCGGGAAGGTGGGAAAGCAGAGCGACGCCTCGACGTGGTTGAGGTCCATGTCCTTGAGCCGTTCGACCGGGTCCCAGCAGCCCCGGCGCATCTCGGCGCGGGTGATGCCCTCCAGCGTCATGTCGTCGCGGTCGAAGCCGACGGCGGCGATGTTCCGCTTGTACGGGAACTTCAGGTCCTCGTAGATCCACCAGTCGGTCGGCGGGCCGTCCGGATCCATGGTGATGACGTATTTGCCGCCCGTGTACGCCAGCTCGCCGATGCCCGCGGTGAGCGGCTGCGGGCCGCGGTCGCGGTACTTGGCGGGCAGCCAGGTCGAGAAGAGGTGCGGCGGCTCGATCACATGGTCGTCGACGCTGACGATCCGAGGCAGTTCCGTCATGGTGTCCCCTTCGGCGCACACGGCTCGTGCCGGATGCGTGTCCGGCACACATCCGATACGTATCTGATGACCCGTCAGATTCAGTTCGGCTCCCAGGCTAGCCCCGCACCCCTGGACCGACAAGGCGCGGCGCTCTACGCTCTCCGCACGATCTGACTACCCGTCAGCTACAAGGGAGCGGGGAACGCAGTGAACGAGACCGCACACGCCCTGGGCACATCGGCCACCTTCTGGGAGCTCATCGAGCGCCGCGCCGCGCTGACCCCGGACCGCCCCGTCCTCATCCAGGACGACCGCACCCTCACCTTCGGCGAGCTGCGCGACCGCTGCGAGCGGGTCGCCGCCGGGCTGTACGAGCTGGGGGTGCGCCCCGGCAGTGTGGTCGCCTGGCAGCTGCCGACCCGCCTCGAAACGGCGCTGCTGTCTTTCGCCCTCACCCGGATCGGGGCCGTCCAGACACCCGTCATCCCGTTCTGTCGGGACCGCGAGGTGGGGTTCGCGCTGCGCGAGTCGAAGGCCGGTTTCTTCGCGGCGCCCGGCACCTGGCGCGGCTTCGACCACACGGCGATGGCGCACCGGCTGGCCGCGGAGCTGGACCGTCCGCCGCTGATGTTCGAGGCGTACGAGCAGCTGCCGGACGCCGACCCGGCGGTGCTGCCCGCACCGCCCGCCGACGGCACGGCGGTGCGCTGGATCTACTGGACGTCGGGGACGACCTCCGACCCGAAGGGCGTCCTGCACACCGACCGCAGCCTGATCGCGGGCGGCTCGTGTCTGGCCCACGCGTTGCATCTGTCGGCCGACGACATCGGCTCGATGGCATTCCCGTTCGCCCATATCGCCGGGCCGGACTACACCGTGATGCTGCTGCTGTACGGCTTCCCGGCGGTCCTCTTCGAGCAGTTCGCCATGCCCGGCGCGCTGGACGTCTACCGGCGCCACGGGGTGACGGTCGCGGGTGGCTCGACCGCTTTCTACTCGATGTTCCTGACCGAACAGCGCAAGGACCCCACGGCCAGGGTGGTCCCCACTCTGCGGCTGCTGGCGGGCGGCGGGGCGCCGAAGCCGCCGGAGATCTACCACGCGGTCGCACGGGAGATGGGCGTCCAGCTCACCCACGGCTACGGCATGACCGAGGTCCCCATGATCACCATGGGCGCCCCGGACGACACGGTGGAGCATCTCGCCGAGACGGAGGGCCGGCCGCCCGAGGGCATGGAGATACGGATCACCGACGAGGACGGCAAGCCGCTGCCGTACGGCACGGACGGCGAGGTACGGCTGCGCGGGGAGGCCGTCTGCCGGGGCTACCTGGACGCGGACGCGACCCGGGGCGCCTTCGACGGGGACGGCTTCCTCATCACCGGCGATGTCGGCCATCTCCAGGAGAGCGGCCATCTGGTCCTCACCCGCCGGCTCAAGGACATCATCATCCGCAAGGGCGAGAACATCTCCGCCAAGGAGATCGAGGACCTCCTCCACCGCCACCCCGGCGTGGCCGACGCTGCCGTGATCGGCCTGCCGGACAGGGAACGCGGGGAACGCGTCTGCGCGGTCGTCGAGCAGCCGGCCTGGGCCGGCACGCTGACGCTGGCGGAGCTCGCCGGGTATCTGCGCACGGAGGGGCTCGCGGTGCACAAGGTGCCGGAGCAGCTGGAGGTGGTGGACGCGCTGCCACGCAATGAGACGCTGCGCAAGGTGCTCAAATACAAGCTGCGCGAGCAGTTCTCCTGATACACGGACCGACACACACCCCGCGGACCCCCGGGACGCACCTCCACCCCGGCCGCGCCGGTGAGGGTGGGGTGGGGCCGGGTGCGGCCCCGGCGAGGAGGCCGGCACCCGGCCCGGTCAGTGGCGCGCTACGGACCGATCCGAGGGAAAGGTCCTACGCGTCCGGTTCGATCACTGTGAAGTAGACGGCGAACGCGGCCACCGCGTCCTCCTCGGCGATCCGGCCATCATGGTCCGTGTCCAGACTCCGCGCCGCCAGGCTCGCCGATTCGGCACTCGCACCGAGCACCTTCAGCGCACGCTCCACGGCCGGCACCGCGGCCGCGCCGTTGTCGTCGTTGTCGGCCACGGCGATCGCCGCGCGCAGGAACGGGCGGGCGATCTCCGCGAAGCGCTCGGGGTTGTCACGCAGCCGTTTCACCGCCCCTCCCACGAACTCCTCACGGGTGACGCGCTGGTCCCCGTCGACATCGGCGATGCCCGCCATGCCCTGCCAGAAGGCCTCGGCCCCGGTGTAGAGCGCCTGGCCCTTGTCGCAGCGGGCCGTCGTGCCGAATTCGGCGAGCAGACGGGCCGCGGCGGCATTGAAATCGGCGCGATCGATGTATCCGTTGCCGTCCTGGTCGAAGGCGGCGAAACGGAAGGCGATCTTGCGCTCATACTCTGCGCTGTCCATGCGGGGAGCGTACGACGCCGAACGGCGTCACGTGTCACTTACGCGCGCCACCGGTGTTACAACCTGGTCTTAACGCCGGGTGGCGGATACGTTTCAGGCCGAGAGCGGCTCGGCCTCGTCGTCGACGGCCGCGTCCCGGTCGGGGTAGACCTCGAACAGCCGGCGCACGCCGAGGGCGGCCAGCACCCGGTTGACGTGGGAGCCCTCCTCGGCGCCGCGGGCGGGCAGGATCAGCCGCAGCCGGCCTCCGCAGGAGCGCATCAGGCGGCGGGCGGCGACCAGTACGCCGACGCCGCTGGAATCGCAGAACAGCACCTCGGAGAGGTCGAGCACCACATCGTGGCGTCCAACGGCGACCGCGTCGTGGACGCGCTGGCGGACGACCGGTGACGTCACCAGATCCAGTTCGCCGCGTACGCGCAGCACGGTCCATGGGCCCTGCTCGGTCTCGGCCACTTGCAGAGTCACGCGACTCGGCCTCTCGTTCCAGGGATCCCAGCGATCCGGAAGTATCCGTTCCTCCTCGCGGCTGCCCCACCGCGCACCCATGAAACACCGATCCGCCGAGGAAGACACAGCTGGTTTCAGGCAGAAATGATCACTTCAGGTCCGATTCCCACACCCTCGACGCCGCATTCCCTACCATCCAGGGCGTTCGCCGGGGCGTACTTGCCGCAAAGAGACGTGCATGGTCAGTACGGCCGACTACATTCGACGGGACGAGGGGTACAGGGCTGGGGGTCCTATGGCGAAAGACACACCACCCCGCTGGGACCGCAAGATGCAGCAACGGCTGGCACGCGGCGAGGCGGCTGCCCTCGGCGAGCTCTACGACCGTTTCGCCTCACTCGTGCACAGCCAGGCCCACCGGATGCTCGACGACGAGTCGGCCGCCGACCTGGTGACCCGCGAAGTCTTCGGTTACGTGTGGGAGAACCCCGACGCGTACGACCCCAAGCAGGGCTCGATGCGGTCCTGGGTGGCCCGGCTCACCCACCGCCAGTCCGTGCGGCGGCTGCGCGGGACAGCACCGTCCCCGTTCGCGCAGGGATACGACGACGGGACCGACGACGACGGCAGCGAGGCCGCCGGTGCGGAGGACACCGTGGCCCGGGAGGAGCTGGAGGAACGGGTGCGGCGCGCCACGGCCGCGGCCCGCGCCGACTACATCGTCGCCTCCATGCCCGCGCCGCTGCGGGCCGCACTGGAGCTCGCGTACATCCAGCGCAGGGACTACCGGCAGACCGCGGCCGACCTCGGGGTGACCGAGGACGAGGCCCGCCGTCGCCTGCGGCTCGGGCTGCAGCTGCTCTCCACCGCCAACACCCGCCCGCTCGAAGGGTCCTCGCCACCCGGATACGGACGGGCCCTGTGAGCGCGAACAACGACGCGGACGGACGCGACGGCAACGGGCACGACGACGAGGTGCGGGGCGCACGGCGCATACCGGGACCGCGGGCCGCCGCGGACGACTTCGACCTCGACGCCGTAGTGCTGCCTGCTCCGCGCACGGACCCCACGCAGGAGACGGACCCCACGCAGGAAACGGCACCGGAGCCGGATGCAGAGCCAGAGGCGGAATCGGAGCCCCCGGATGAACCGGCTGCACCGGCGGGGCCCACGGGACGTACGACACCCGCGGAACCCCCGGCGCCGCCGGCCCTGGCGACCCCGCCTGCCCTGGTGCTCCCCCACCGCGTCCTCAAGTCCCTCCTCGGTGCGTGGGCCCTCGCCGCCTGTTCCATCGAGGAGACCGAAGCCGTCGAGGCGCACCTCACCGAGTGCGCCGCCTGTGCGGACGAGGCGCTGCGGCTGCGCGACGCGGTCGGCCTGCTGCACACCGACGGCAGCCTGGACCTCGACCCGATGCTGCGCTCCCGGGTGCTCGAAGCCTGTCTGAGCCGCCGCCCGGCCAAGATCCCGGTGCCGGACTGGGCCGCTCCGTACGACGCGGAGACCGCCCGGCTCGACGCGCTGCTCCGTGACATCGGCGGCTCGGAGTGGCACGCGCCGGTGCGGCTGAAGTGGTTCGAGCGTGAGCGGGCGGTCAACCGGAAGACGACGGTCGCCGGGGTGATCGGCCATCTCATGACCGTCGACGGGCTGGTCAGCACGGCCCTCGGCCTGGACGATCCGCTCGGCGACGGCGCCGGCACACGGGGCGGGACCGACTCCGCGCCGGGCGGCAGCGTCCCGCTCTCCCCCGGCGCGCGTACCGAGGCGTACTGGTCGGCCGCCCGGCGCCCGCCCACCCGGGCCGTCCGCGAGCCCTGGCGCGCCCAGAGCCACGCCCTCATCCGCACGGTGTCCTTCGCCGGCCGCGGGGTCGCCGAACTCTCCGTCTCGTACGGGGACTTCGCCCTTCCCCTGCAGGACTCCCTGCTGGACCGGGCCTTCGAGTGCTGGCTGCACGGCGGCGACATCGCGAACGCGGTGGACTATCCGTACGAGGCCCCGTCCGCCGCCCATCTCCACCGGATGATCGACCTGGCGGCCCGGCTCCTCCCTGCCGCCCTCGCCGGACGGCGCCGGGCCGGGCTCGCGGGGCCCGCCCGCCATCTGGTGACGGCCGGTTCGCCGGGCCGTTCGCTCCATCTGGAGATCGAGGGCTCGGGCGGCGGCAACTGGTACATCGCGCTGGACTCCCCGGCCGCGCTCGGCTCGCCCGACCACGCGGTCGCACAGGTGGCGCTGGACGGCGCCGAGTTCTGCCAGCTGGTCGCGGGCCATGTGTCACCCGCAGAGGCGGCTGCCGGGCAGGAGGGCGACCGCGAGGCGATCCGCGATGTCCTGTTCGCCGCGGCGTCCCTCAGCCGACTCTGAGCCGTACCGCAGCCGCCGCTGAGCCGTACCGCCCGGCGGGCTACGCGAAGATCACCGTGCGGCGGCCGTTGAGCAGGATGCGGCGCTCCGCGTGCCACTTCACCGCGCGCGCCAGCGCCTGGCACTCCACATCGCGCCCGATTGCGACCAGCCCGTCCGGCGTCACACCGTGCCCGACCCGCTCGACCTCCTGCTCGATGATCGGCCCCTCGTCGAGGTCGGCGGTCACATAGTGCGCCGTCGCGCCGATCAGCTTCACTCCGCGGGCGTATGCCTGGTGGTACGGCTTCGCGCCCTTGAAGCTCGGCAGGAAGGAGTGGTGGATGTTGATGATCCGGCCACTGAGCTGCTTGCACAGGTCGTCCGAGAGAACCTGCATGTAGCGGGCGAGGACGACCAGTTCGACGTTCTCCGCGCGCACCAGCTCCAGCAGCTGCGCCTCCGCCTCCGGCTTGTTCTCCTTGGTGACCGGGATGTGCCGGAACGGGATGCCGTACGAGGCGACGAGCTCGGCGAAGTCCGTGTGGTTGGAGACGACGGCCGCGATCTCGACCGGCAGCGCCCCGATGCCGGCGCGGAAGAGAAGATCGTTGAGGCAGTGGCCGAACTTGCTGACCATCAGCACGACCCGCATGCGCTCCGACGACCGGTGGATCTGCCAGTCCATCCGGAACGAGTCCCCGACGGCGGCGAAGCTGGCCCGCAGCTTCTCCACGGTCACCGGGGCGTCCGCCGAGAAGTGGACGCGCATGAAGAAGAGACCCGTGTCGTGGTCGCCGAACTGCTGACTGTCCTCGATATTGCAGCCGGTCATGAAGAGATAACTCGACACGGCGTGCACGATGCCCTGTCTGTCCGGGCACGAGAGGATGAGGACGTACTGCTCGGGGGTGGTCTCAGCAGGCTGCGGCGCGGTCATGCCCGTAGCGTGCCACACCGTCCGCGATTCAGGCGGTTCTGGTCATGATGCGGAGCACGTCGAGGGAACGCGGCGGGACGTCCGGGTCCTCGCCGTCGTTCGTGGCGAGCAGCACATGGGCCTCGCGGGCGGCCCGTACGGCCTCCGGCCAGCCGTGGTGCTCCAGATAGGCGGAGACGGGGGCATCCGCGCCGACCTGGTGCATGATGCGCAGCACCCGTAGCACGGCGACATCGACGAGAGCGGACTCGCCGGAGTCGCGGAAGACCGTCCCGACGTATTTCTCGGCGGACCAGTTGTCCAGCCAGGTGTCCTCGACCAGGCGGTACACGGCGTCGGTGACGTCGCCGTACCCTTCCCGGCCGGCCAGCCAGCACTCGTGGTGGAAGACGGGGTCGGAGAGCATGTGCAGCGCCGAGCGCACATTGCTGCGCCAGCGCCACCAGGGAACGTCATTGAGCGGCATGCCGCCCATGGTGGAGGAGCGACGGCCGCGACGGGAAGTGTTCTCCGAACCTTGCTGCACGGTTGTCGATCGTACGTTTCCTTCCGCCGGGCCTGCACCGGCCCCCGCAATTCACCTGGACGTCACCGAGCGTTGAACGAAGCACACATCTGCGTTACCCGGAGCACGGAAATGTTCATGCCTATGACCGGATGGCGACGCCTCACCTCCCCCCGTCCCTACAAACTCCTCACATGTATGGCGGCGGCCGGGGCCTTGCTGATCACCGGCTGCGGTGTGCTCCCTGGCGCCACGGGGGGCTCCAGGGAACCCGTCACCGTCATGACCTGGGCCCCCAACGGCTCCACCGGCCCCGACGCGGCGAACATGGCCGGCATGACCGCCATGGCGCGGGCGTACGCACGCTGGGTGAACAACAACGGCGGGATCGACGGTCACAAACTGCTCGTCGTCACATGCAACGAGGGCGACACCTCGGTCGGAGCGGGGAACTGCGCCCGGCGGGCGGTCAACGAGAAGACGGTCGCGGTCATCGGCTCGTACAGCCGGCACGGACAGGCCTTCATGGCGCCGCTGGAGGTCGCCGGGATCCCGTACATCGGCGGCTACGGCGCCTCCGAGGAGGAGTTCAGCAGCTACGACTCGTACCCCGTCAACGGCGGACAGCCGGCGCTCCTCGCGGGCAACGCCAAACAGCTCGCCCGCGGTTGCGAGCGGGTCTCCGTGGTGCGGCCCGACACGCTGGGCGGCGAGAACCAGGCGTGGCTGCTCAACACCGGCCTCAAGGAAGCGCACCGGCCGGCTCCGACGGACGTCCGGGCCGCGGAGGCGGCGACGTCGTACGACGAGGCGGCCGGTCAGGCGCTGCAGGGGGCGGGAACGGCCGACGGGTGTGTGACGGCGGTGCTCGGGGACCGCACGGAGACGTTCTTCGACTCCTTCCGCCGGCTCGAACCGTCGTACGGGGACGTACGGATCTCCTCCGTGCTCGGCAGCGTCGACCAGCCGCTGATCGACCGCACCGGCGGCCGGGAGAGCCCGTTCGAAGGGGCGTACGTCACCGGCTGGTACCCGGACGCGGGGGACGCCCGCTGGGACGAGATGCGCGAGGTGATCCGGAAGCACGCCTTCGGCGACAACCGGATCGACCCGGACGACACGGGCGTCCAGACGACGTGGATCGCGTACACGGCGCTGAAGCAGATCGTCGCGGCGATCGACGAGCCGAAGATCACCGCGGGCAAGATCACGGTCGCGCTCAACCGGGGCGACCGGGTGGACACCGGCGGACTCACGCCGGTGCTGAGGTGGCGGTTCAAGGACATGCTGGGGTCGTCGGCCTACCCGCGGGTCGTGAACCGGAAGGTGACGTTCCAGATGGTGCGGAAGGGGCGGCTGGTGGCGGAGAAGAAGGGGTTCGTGGACGTGACGGAGACGTTGGCGGACGCCAGCGCCAAGGGATGAGGGAGCGCCTGCGGCGGCCCTGTTCCCCTACCCGGCCCATCCCGATACCGGGGGCTCCGCCCCCATCCCCCCGCTCCTCGAACACCGGACGGGCTGGTGTTCCGCCCGGCCGGAAGATCTGACCCCGGCGGAACACCCGGCCCGGCCCGGGATCAGAGCTCGGTCGACGATCGCCGGGTCAGCCCGTACTTCGCCGCAATCGAGTTCCACAGCCCCGACGCGCGCTGCTTCGCCTGGCTCGCCTCACCGCTCGCCACGGTGGCTTGAGCCTTCTCGGGCGTCGCACGGGCCTTCCCGTGCCTGCACACCTTCTTGCCGTTCTTGGCCTGGCGGGCCCACGCCGCGTAGTGGTCGTCGGCGGAGGCCGATGCCTGCCAGGCCTTCGTGAGCGCCTCGGTCAGCTGCGCGTGGTCGGGGAGCTTGTCCACGGACAGCCCCTGCAGCCGTGTCACCAGCTCGCGGCGCTGCTGAGCGGCACCCTGCAGATCCGTGACCGCCTGGTCCAGGTCCGTGCAGGACTCGGTCTTTGCGACGGCCCCGATCACGGTGGAACGGCTGTTGTTGCTGTCCGCCAGCAGCTTGTCGAGCTCCTCGGCCTGCGCCTTCGCCGGGTCGGCCGCCGCCTGCGTGGAGGGCTGCGCGGCGGGCGAACTCGCCGTGGCCACCGGCTGCTTGTCGTCCTTGCCCTTGTCGTCGCCGCTCATCAGCGCACCCGCGCCGAGCCCGATGATCGCGCAGCCGACGACGACCGCGGCGATCAGCGGGACGTGCGACGGCTTCTTGCGCTGCCCTGCCCGGCCCTGCTGCGGCTCGCTGTGCTGCGGCTGCAACGGCTGCTGGTGCGGGGGCTGCTGGGCGCCCCGATACCCCGCCGCCTGTCCCGGGTCGAACCGGGGCATCTGCTGCGTGGCACCCGCGGGCTCCTCGCTGCGGAACAGGTTGTCGAACTCGACGGGCGGCTGCCGTTCGCCGGGCGTCCCGGGTCTGATGCCGTACGGGGCGCCGCCGGGCACCGGCGGGATGTACTGCGTCGCATCGGCGTCGGGGGCCGGTGCGGGCGGCTGGACGGGGGCCAGGAACTGGGTGGCCTCCGCGGAGCTCTCGGGCGGGAGACCGCCCGGTGCGGGACCGGCCGGCACCGGGGCGATGTACTGCGTGGCATCGGCGCCCGCACCCGCGCCCATGCCCGGCACGACCTCCGGAGGCAGCGGCTGCGCGTACGGCAAGGGCTGCCCCTGGGGCTGCTGTCCGTACGGCGGCTCCTGACCGTACTGGTCGTACTGGCCCTGCTGGTCGTACTGGCCCTGCTGGTCGTACTGGCCGTGGCCGTACTGCCCCTGTGACGCCTGAGGCCCCCAGGGCTGGCCCCACGGCTGCCCGCCCGCCGGTACGGCCTGGTCGGCCGCTCCGCCCGGTATCCAGGGCTCTCCGCCACCTGCGGGCAGCACGACACCTTCGTGCGCGGGCCGTACAGCAGGGAGCTGTTCGTCGCCCTGTCCGCTCTGCGTCACCGGGACTCCTACGTGTAAACCTACGGAATCGTCGGCCCACGGTATCGGGTGACTGCCCCCCTTCGCCAAGCGCCCGTTGTCGCTCGCCACCCCTTCACAGGGGCAGTAACACACAGTGTCCTCACGACGCAGTTAAGGGGCGCCCGGTCAGGCCGCCTGGAGTTCCAGTCGCGCCCCGAACTCCCGTACCGCAGGCTCGTCCCCGTACGGCACGAGCCTCTGCTGCAGATCGTCCAGATACTCCGTGCCCCGGCTGGACCGCACCTTCCCCAGCAGCTCCATCGCCCGCATCCCCGTATGACACGCCTGCTCCACCTCGCGCAGCTGCACCTGCGCCGTGGCGAGCAGCACCAGCCCGATGCCCCGGCGGCGGGCCCGGGACTCCGGGTGGCCCGCCAGGGACTCCGACGCCCGGCGGGCGGCCGCCTCGGCCTGGCCGAGGTCGCGGTGGCAGTGCGCCAACTCGTCGGCCAGGTAGGCGTGGTCGAAGTGGGCGATCCACGCCGGGTCGTCGCCCGTGTCCGGCTCGGCGTGCTCCATAGCCGTCAGCGCCCGGCCCGTCATCTCCTGGCAGGTGCGGGCGTCGCCGAGCAGGGCGTGCCCGCGCGCCTCCGCCGCGTAGAACATCGCCTCGGCCCGCGGGGTGACCCGCCCCCGCGCACCCTCCTGCGCGGCCCGCGCCAGCTGCGCGATCTCCCGCGGGTTGCCGAGCTGGGCGGCGAGATGACTCATCGACGCGGCCAGCACATAGCCGCCGTAGGCCCGGTCGCCCGCCGCCTGCGCCAGCCGCAGCGCCTGGATGTAGTACCGCTGGGCGAGCCCCGGGTGCCCCGTGTCGACCGCCATGTACCCGGCGAGTTCGGTGAGCCGCGCGACCGCCGCGAACAGCTGCCGCCCGACCGTCTCGCGGTACGCCCCCGAAAGCAGTCCGGAGACCACGCTGTTCAGGTAATGCACCAGCACCGGCCGGACGTGGCCGCTGCCGAACCGGTGGTCGAGGTCGACCAGCGCGGCCGTCATCGCCCGCACCGCCTCGACGTCCGACATCCCGACCCGGGCCCCGGTGACCCGCGCCACCTGCGGGTCGGCGGCGGTGATCAGCCAGTCCCGGCTTGGCTCGACCAGCGCCGAGGACACGACCGCCGAACCGGACAGGAAGTCACGGCGGCCGACATCGCTGCGCCACAACTCGCAGACCTGCTCGATCGCGCCGGTCACGGTCGGCGCGAACTGCAGGCCGACGCCGGACGCCAGATTCTTGCCGTTGGCCATCCCGATCTCGTCGATCGTGACCGTACGGCCGAGCTTGCGGCCGAGCGCCTCGGCGATGATTCCCGGTGCCCGGCCGCGAGGTTGCTGTCCGCGCAGCCAGCGGGACACGGAGGTCTTGTCGTACCGGAGATCGAGGCCGCGCTCCGCTCCGACCATGTTGACGCGGCGGGCCAGGCCCGCGTTGGAACATCCAGCTTCCTGAATGAGTCCCTGGAGCCGTTCGTTCGGCTGGCGGGCGACGAGAGGCCTGGCTGCCATGTTTCCCCCTGAGGCCGCAGTGATCGATGGGGAGATCACTGCCCGGCAATTACACAAGAAATGCACACATTCATCGTGTTGGTGATTTCCACGCTGTTCACGGTGTTCGCGGCGCTCATCGTGTCGTTGTTCGCGTTTGGTACGTATGCGGCTTGGGCGAACTGATCCGGATTCTCCCCAAGTGGCTACCCGCCCATCGACGCATCGCCTCATGCGCGCCCCCGTCCATGCATCCATGCGCCCCATGTGCGGGATCGGTGCACCGTGACCGCGTTCGCCACGCCCGTAACCCCAGGTGGTTGCGGCAGTTGAGGTGTTCGTGGAAGAGCCGATCAATGTCATGGAAG
The DNA here is from genome assembly GCF_040608395.1 of Streptomyces sp. NPDC005181. Classification (NCBI taxonomy): domain Bacteria; kingdom Bacillati; phylum Actinomycetota; class Actinomycetes; order Kitasatosporales; family Streptomycetaceae; genus Streptomyces; species Streptomyces sp. NPDC005181. Next base: position 53,626 of record NZ_JBEXID010000021.1, on the reverse strand, counting down.
CCGCGCAGATCCCCGGGCAGCGAGGAGAGCTACTGCTTGATGCCGCAGTGCGGTACACGGAAGAGCGGCACTGGGACGTGTTCCCCGGCGCCTGGCTGGAGGCGGTGGGAGGGGCGGAGCGGTGCTCGTGCGGGGCGGCCCGCTGTGCCTCCCCCGGCGCCCACCCCACCCGGCCCGACTGGGCGGGCCGGTCGGCCGGCAGCGGCGCCGCGGTCCGCCGGATGTGGTCCGAGCACCCCACGGCCTCGGTCCTGTTGCCCACCGGGCGCACCTTCGACGCGATCGACGTGCCGGAGTCCGCCGGTTTCCTCGCGCTGGCCCGGATGGAACGGATGAACCTGCCCCTCGGACCTGTCACCTGCACCCCCGCCCGCCGGATGCTCTTCTTCGTACTGCCCGGCGCAGCGGCCAAGGTGGACGATCTCGTACGGGCGCTCGGCTGGAGCGCCGCCGCGATCGATCTGTCCGGCCGCGGCGACGGCGACTACGTGGCGGGGCCGCCGACCTGGGTCGGCGGGCGCGGTGCGGTCCAGTGGGCGCGCCGCCCCACCCCCGCCAACCGGTGGCTGCCGGACGCGGTGGAGGTCATCGGCCCGCTCGCCTACGCCTGTGGACGGGAAGCAGCCGACGCGCGCGCACGCCTTTCGTAGTCTGTCCACCACGTACGGGGACACCGAAAGGCAGTGCACCATGTCGGACCGGACAGCAGCGGAATCGAACAGTGCGGTGGAGGCGGGCGGGGCGCCACCCGCCGTTCGCGTGCAGGGCCTCTGGAAGCGTTTCGGCGAACAGACGGCGGTCGCCGGGATCGATCTGGAGCTGCCCGCCGGGAAGTTCATCGGTCTGGTCGGGCCGAACGGCGCGGGCAAGACCACCACGCTGTCGATGGTGACCGGGCTGCTCCGCCCCGACCACGGAACGATCGAGGTCGGCGGGCGCGACGTCTGGCGCGACCCGGTGGACGTCAAGGCCAGGATCGGCGTCCTGCCGGAGGGACTGCGGCTCTTCGAGCGCCTCTCGGGACGCGAACTCCTCGCGTACACCGGCCGGTTGCGCGGACTGCCGGGCGCCGAGGTCGACAAGCGGGCCACCCAGCTCCTGGACGTACTGGATCTGGCGGGCGCCCAGCACAAGCTGGTCGTCGACTACTCGACCGGCATGCGGAAGAAGATCGGGCTCGCGGCAGCGCTGCTGCACAACCCCGAAGTGCTCTTCCTGGACGAGCCGTTCGAGGGCGTCGACCCCGTCTCGGCGCAGACCATCCGCGGGGTGCTGGAGCGGTACACCGGCTCGGGGGCGACCGTCGTCTTCTCCAGCCATGTGATGGAACTCGTCGAGTCGCTGTGCGACTGGGTGGCCGTCATGGCGGCCGGCACGATCCGGGCCCAGGGCACCCTCGCCGAGGTGCGCGGCTCGGCGTCGTCGCTGCAGAACGCGTTTCTCGAACTCGTCGGCGCGGGCGGCCGGGACACCGGCGACTCCCTCGACTGGCTGGGCGGCGCCCGATGAGCGTCCTCGACACCCCCGTCACCCCCACCCCCCGCCCCTCGGGCGGCCGGGGCGGCGAAGGGCTCGTCTCCGTCTTCGTACGGCTCAAGCTGACCCTACTGCGCAACGGACTGCGGCAGTCGTCGGGCCGGCGGGCCGCCTACATCTCGTCCGTCGCGGTCGCCCTGCTGATCGCCGCCGGCCAGGTCGTCGGGCTGATCGCGCTGCGCGGCCACGCCCACGCAGGCTCGCTCGTGGTGCTGCTCACGGCGGTGCTGGCGCTCGGCTGGGCGGTGATGCCGCTGTTCTTCCCCAGCGGCGACGAGACCCTCGACCCGAGCCGGCTGGTGATGCTGCCGCTGCGGCCGCGCCCGCTGATCGGGGCGCTGCTGACGGCCTCCCTGGTCGGCATCGGGCCACTGTTCACGCTCTGTCTGACGGTCGGTTCGGCGTTCGCGGTGGCGCACGGGACGGCGGCCGTGGTGTGCGCGGTGGTGGCCGCGCCGCTGGCCCTGCTGGTGTGCGTGGCGCTGGCCCGGGCCGTCGCCACGGCCAACACCCGGCTGCTGACCTCCCGCAAGGGCCGCGACCTGGCGGTGCTCAGCGGGCTGGTGATCGCGGTCGGCATCCAGGTCGTCAACTTCGGTGCGCAGCGGCTCGGCCGGTCCGGCGGGCTGTCCGCGCTCGACCCGGCCGCGGATGTGGTGCGCTGGCTGCCACCGGCCTCGGCGATCGGCGCGGTGGACTCCGCGGCGCAGGGATCGTACGGCCGGGCCGTGCTGCAACTACTGCTCTCCGTCGCGGCATTGGGCGCACTGATGTGGCTGTGGCAGCGGAGTCTGGTGAAGCTGATGACCGCCCCGGACGGTTCGACGCTCGCCGCCGCCGAACCGACCCGCAAGAAGTCCGCGGCGGCCGGCTCCCGGCTCTCCGCACTGATGTCCGAGGGGCGTACGGGGACGGTGATGCGGCGGACTCTGCGCTACGTCGCACGGGACCCGAAGACCAAGGCTGCCTGGGTGACGGCGCTCGCCATCGGCCTGATCGTGCCGCTGCTCAACGCGGTACAGGGCACCGGCTCGGTCTACTTCGCGTGCTTCGCCGCCGGAATGCTCGGCATCCAGATGTACAACCAGTTCGGGCAGGACACCTCCGCGTTCTGGATAGTGGCGCTGACGATCTCCTCCACCCGGGACGCGTACTTCGAGCTGCGGGCGCGGGCGCTGGCGCTGCTGGTGATCACGCTCCCGTACACGATCCTGGTGACCGTCGTGACGGCGGCGGTGCTCGGGGACTGGGAGGTGCTGCCGGGCGTCATGGGTCTCTGCTTCGCCCTGCTGGGCGCGATGCTGGCGACGGGCGCGGTGGCGTCGGCCAACTTCCCGTACTCGATCCCGCAGGACGGCGCGTTCAAGAACGTGGCACCGGGGCAGGCCGGGCTCGCCTGGATCTCGATCTTCGGCGGCATGGTCTCGGCGGCGGTGCTGTGCGCGCCGGTGATCGTGGCGACGATCTGGCTGCATCTCGTCGATGCGGAGGACTGGTTGTGGCTGCTGGTTCCGGTGGGTGGCGCGTACGGGACACTGATCGCCTGGGCGGGGCTGCGGCTGGCGGCTCCCCGCACGGCGAACCGGCTCCCGGAGATCCTGGCGGCGGTCAGCAAGGGATGACCCGAGCCGGCCCGGGCCGGGGCTGCGGCTTGCGTTACGAGGAAACGGGCTCGCGGTCGTCCTGGGAGTCCTCGGCGAACTGCTCCAGGAACGGCTCGACGGCCGCGCGCCAGCCCTCCGGCTGGTCGTAATGGACGAGGTGACCGGCGTTCGCCACCTCCGCGTACTGCCCGCGCGGCAGTACGCGGACCATCTCCTGGGCCTCCGCCCGGCCCAGTTCGCCGTCCAGGCCACGGACCACCAGCGTCGGGCACCGGACCTGCGCCAGCTCCTCCCAGTGCGCGTCGTGGACCCACGTCGCACGGGACTGGAGCATCTGACGGCGGGAGAAGACCGGCCGCCAGCCGTCGGCCCGCTCGGCCATCACCTCGGCGAAGAACTCGCCGCGGGACGGGTTCGGGCGCTCCACCCAGGGGTCGTCCTCGCCGAACCACTTCCGTACGTCGGAGAGCGTCGCGAACGGCAGCGGCCAGGACTTGAACCAGTCCTCCCACTCCCGCTGCGAGGCCGCACCGAGCGCGGAGGCCCGCATGTCGCAGATGACCAGGGCCCGGACGAGGTCGGGGCGCTTCGCGGCGAGCTGCCAGGCGGTGAGGGCGCCCATCGAGTGGCTGACGACGGTGGCGGGGCCGAGGCCGAGCTGTTCGACAGCCGCCTCGGCGTCGGCGACGTACGCGTCGCGGGTGTACGGGCCTTCGGCCGGCTTCTCGCTGCGGCCGTGCCCCCGCTGGTCGAGGCCGACGGCGCGGTGCCGCTCGGCGAGCCAGCGGGTGGTGGGGGCCCAGTGGGAGGCCCGGCCCATCAGTCCGTGGAGCAGTAAGACCCCGGGGGCACGCTCGCCCTCCGTGCGCCCCTTGGGCGGATCGGCGAACTCCCAGGCCGCGAGGCGTACGCCGTCGGATCCGGTCACATCGATGCGCCGCACCATATGTCCTGGCACCCCCTTCTGGTCCTCGATCACCGCTCGATCACCGCGCGGTCGCGTCACGCCAGACTATCGAACCTTTATTCGAACAACGGGTTCCGGCTCGCAACACCCCTCGTTCGAGTGACAGCCTCCAAGGATTGACGTCGGCCCCTGCGGGGAGATCTTCTCCGGGAGGCGGGCCACTCGGGGATGAGGGCCCGCGGGGACCGACCTTGAGAGCTCGGGGCTCCAGGTCGGAACAGGGGAGGACAGGCCCCGGCGCCGCGCGGCGCCGGGGCCCTCCCACGTCAGAGGCGCGCGCGGGGCGGTCTGCGCCGGAGTGCGGGCGGCCGGCGCGGGCGGGCCTGCGGGCGCCGGAGTGCGCGCGGGCGGGCCCGGCCGGCCGGGCCCGGTCGCCGGGGCGGCCGCAGTCGTCAAGGCGGCCGGGGCGTTCGGGCTCGTGGCAGACACCTGCTGGTGCACATGCCAGTACGACGGGTGCATCCCCTGCTCCCTCCCCGACCGCGTGGCCAGGCGGCCGCCACTCTCAGGTATGCCTCAGCCACAGCCTGGCACGCGATCCGCCCGAGCGCTGCAATTCCGGACGGAAAAACGGAAAGCGGACGTTACGCTTCAGCGTCGCGGTCAGCGCTTGGCGACGAAGACGTGCGAGGCGACCTCGGCGTCCAGCTCCGCCGCCTCGCCACTGCTGCCGACCAGCACCCCGCCGGGCGACTGGGTCACGCTGACCACGGAGCCGGGCTGCACGCCCGCCCGCCGCAGCGTGTACATCAGCTGGGCGTCCGTCTGGATCGGCTCACCGATCCTCCGCACCACCACGGTCTTGCCCTCGGTTCCCGGGTCGAGCTCCGACAGGCTGACCATGTCCGCGTTCAGGAACGGGTCGGCCTCGGCCTTCTCGCCCAGCTCCTCCAGGCCCGGGATCGGATTCCCGTACGGAGACTCCGTCGGGTGCCGCAGCAGCTCCAGCACCCGGCGCTCCACGGCCTCGCTCATCACGTGCTCCCAGCGGCAGGCCTCGGCGTGCACCTGCTCCCACTCCAGGCCGATCACGTCGACGAGCAGGCACTCGGCGAGCCGGTGCTTGCGCATCACCCGGGTCGCCAGCCGACGGCCCTCCTCCGTCAGCTCCAGATGCCGGTCGCCCGCGACCTGCACCAGCCCGTCGCGCTCCATGCGCGCCACCGTCTGGCTGACCGTCGGACCGCTCTGGTCCAGCCGTTCCGCGATCCGGGCGCGCATGGGGACGACGCCTTCCTCTTCGAGTTCGAGGATGGTGCGGAGATACATCTCCGTTGTGTCGATCAGTCCGGACATTCGTGCCCCTCGATGCTGTGACATGAAAAACGCCGTCAACGCCGCGCGCTGGCCCTCAGCCAATTCTGACGCATACCTCCGACAACCGTGCCGCGCCGACCGAACCCTGGACCGCGCGTGCGGGCCCGGGCGGTATTGACAGGTCACTGGTCCAGACCGCAACGTGATCCGCGGCACGGACACCCCACGGCCACCCACCCCCCGCCGAAAGGGCTTCCTCGATGAGCGACAGCAAGCTGGCCGGTCAGTTCTTCGACGCAGCGATCGGCCTGCTGGAGCGCGTACGTGACGAGGAGTCCGGCACCATCGCGGCCGCCGGGGCCGCGATCGCCGACACCGTCGCGACGGGCGGCCGGCTCTTCGCATTCGGCGCCGGCCACTCGTCGCTCGCCGCCCAGGACGTCGTCTACCGGGCCGGCGGACTGGCCCTGATGAACCTTCTCGCCGTGCCCGGCACGCTCGGCGTCGACGTGATGCCCGCGACGCTCGGCTCGGCGCTGGAGCGGGTCGACGGTCTGGCCGGTGCCGTGCTGGACTCCAGCCCGGCGAGCGCGGGCGACCTGCTCGTGATCATCTCGCTCTCCGGGCGCAACGCGCTGCCCGTCGAGATGGCGCGGGACGCCCGTGCGCTCGGACTGACGGTCATCGGCGTCACCTCGGTGGCATACGCGGACGCGACCCGGTCGCGGCACAGCTCCGGCGGGTTCCTGCGGGACCACTGCGACATCGTCGTCGACAGCAAGATCGCGATCGGTGACGCGGAGCTCACCGCGAAGGGCATCGAGGCACCGTTCGCACCCGCCTCGACGGTGGTCACCAGCGCGTTGATGCAGGCGATGATGGCGGCGGCCGCGGAGCGGCTGGTGGAGCGGGGGATCGAGCCGCCGCTGCTGCGGTCCGGGAACGTCGACGGCGGGCATGAGTGGAACGGGCGCGTGATGACGCAGTACGCGGACCGGATCTTCTACCGGCAGTAGCGGAACCGGCACCCGCACGGACGTCCCCATGCCGCCGAGCAGCCCCAGCGCCGCCGACTCGGTGACTGCAGGGTGATGTGCCGGGAGCGGGCACCCAACGCCCGTCGCAGGCCGAGGCGGGCTCAGCCGCCCAGCACCTGCGCCAGGTCCACCGCGCCCGCCACCCGGACCGCAACGCTCTCCGCGTACGCCGCGTCCGGGCGCTCGAAGGCCGTGCGATGGGCCGCCCGCAAGAACGTCACCACACCCAGCGTCCGGCCCCGGCTGCGCATCACAGCGCACAAGGCGTGCACCGAACCCCTCGGCCACTGACGCTCGTCCGCCCAGGCCCCCGCACCCGGACCGGCGCTCGACCGGACCGAACCCGTCCGGTCCACCGCCTGCAGCGCCGGATGCCCCGGGGCGTACCGCAGCGGAAATCCGCCGCCGGCCACCGGCAGACACGGACCCGGGGCATCGGCCGGCGTCGCCGCCACCCGCACCAGCCGCTCCCCCGCCAGCAGATCGATCAGCACATGGTCGGCGAAGCCCGCGAGCGCGAAATCCAGATACGACGTCGCCGCCTCCATCGGGTCCTCGCACTCGGCCGCCGACCGGCACGCCCGGTACAGCTGATTCGACCGGAACCGCACCCGGTCCGCCTCCTGCGCCGCCAGCTTCTGAGCCGTCACGTCCTGGAACAGCCAGCCGACCCCCAACGGCACCGGCTCCTCCGCGAGTGGCGACGTCAGCTGCAGGAACCCGCTGCGCCAGCAGCGCCGCCGGTCCCCGTCCGCCGTCCGCAGCGTCACCCACAGCTCGGCGGGCGCGGGCGGCGGCCCCTCGGCCAGGACATGCTGCAGCGCGCCCTCCAGCTCCTCCACCCCCTGCACGACCAGCTCGGCGAGCGGACGCCCCAGCAGCGTCGTACGACCACCACCCAGCGCCCGCGCCGCACACGCGTTGACGACCGTCGGCCGCAGATCCACATCGACGAGGACCACACCCCACGACGCGTCCTCGAACAGCGCCTCACTGAGCGCGATCGACCGCTCCAGATCGATCTGCGCATGCACCTCGCTGAACGCGCAGTACACCCCGGCCGGCTTCCCGTCCGCACCCCGGACCCCGGCCGACTGCATCCGCACGAGCACCCGCCCGCCGTCCTTGCGCAGCAACGCGAACTCATGCACCTGGCGCCCCGGCGCATCCATGGCCGCCATCAGCCGCCCCTGCACCTCACCCACGTCCGCGCTGCGCACGGCCCACCCCGCGAACCCGGGCCGCCCCACGGCCTCCTCGGCCGACCAGCCGAGAATCCGCTCCGCCTCACGGTTCCAGTGCGTGATCGTGCCGTCCGCGCCGAAGGCGCAGAGCGCCGCGTCCATCCCGTCGAGCAACGCAGCGAGAAGCTCCGACCCGGGGATCGGGTCGGGGCCGAGGGCATCAGTGGTTCCACTGCTCGTGGAAGCGCTCATCCCGGACCCCCTGCAGGACGTGTCCGCCATTGCCGCACGTCAGACCATTGAACTCGAACGTGACCCAGCACACATCGGCTTTCCGGAAAATCGGGACCTGCCGATCCTTCGGTAATTCGGTTGTGCGGTTCCGGCGGCGTTCCTAGGGTGTGCCGTACACGCTGAAAGGAGGTGATCCGGAAGTGCAGTCTTCTCGGACTCGTGAGGTGACTGCGGGCTGACGCCCGTCGTCGCGCTCTTGCAGTGCAGGCCGGTCGCCGGCCAATCCCAAGCAGTCACCGACCCGCGGGCTCGCCGGTAAGTCCGGCCGGCCCCTCCGCAAGGAGGGACCAGAGCCCGCGGGTTTCTGCGTGTGCGGAGGGGTTTGCTACGGGCACAGGCGCTCGACGCGCCAGCCGTCGCCCTCGCGCACGTATCGCAGCCGGTCGTGCAGCCGGTTCTCGTGGCCCTGCCAGAACTCGATGGTCTCCGGTACGACGCGGAAGCCGCCCCACTGCGGGGGTGCGGGGATCCGTTCGCCCTCGGGGTAGCGGGCCGCCAGTTCCTCGTACCGGTCGATGAGCTCCTGGCGGGAGCCGATCACGGCCGACTGTTCGCTCGCCCAGGCGCCCAGCTGCGAGCCGTGGGGGCGGGTGCGGAAGTAGGCGACCGTCTCCTCGCGGGCGATGCGGGCCGCGGTGCCGGTGACGACGACCTGGCGGGCCAGCGGGTGCCAGGGGAAGAGCAGCGAGACGTACGGGCTGGCGTCCAGTTCGCGCCCCTTGCGGGAGGTGTAGTTGGTGAAGAAGACGAAGCCCCGGGCGTCGTACTTCTTCAGCAGCACCGTGCGGGAGGACGGGCGGCCGTCGGGGGTGGCGGTGGAGACCACCATGGCGTTCGGCTCATAGACCATTCCACCTGCGGCGATCTGCCGGAACCAGTGGGCGAACTGCTGCATGGGGTCGGCGGCGAGCGTGTCCTCGGTGAAGGCCTCGGAGCGGTACTGCTCGCGCATCGCGGCCGGATCGGTGGTGGAGTCGGAAGGGGAATCTGCGGTGGGCACGGGGTCATCCTGCCGCAGCGGCCCAGTCTGCCCGGTGAGGAGGGGTGTCAACCACGCATCGGTAATGCCGGGCGCTGTGCGGGATGTCACGCTTCCCCGCGTCATGGGAACCCGCCAATATCTTGGGGCAGGCCACTGTGGCCTCCGTACAGCCGCCGATTCGAGGGAGCCGCATGATGTCCGACTTCGTACCCGGGCTCGAGGGAGTCATCGCGTTCGAGACGGAGATCGCCGAACCCGACAAGGAGGGCGGTTCGCTCCGCTACCGCGGGGTCGACATCGAGGATCTCGTCGGTCAGGTGTCGTTCGGGAACGTGTGGGGTCTGCTGGTCGACGGGGCGTTCAACCCCGGTCTGCCGGCCGCCGAGCCGTTCCCGATCCCGGTCCACTCGGGTGACATCCGGGTCGATGTGCAGTCCGCGCTGGCGATGCTGGCGCCGGTGTGGGGTCTGAAGCCGCTGCTCGACATCGACGAGGAGACCGCGCGCAACGATCTGGCGCGGGCCGCCGTGATGGCGCTGTCGTACGTCGCCCAGTCGGCGCGCGGGCAGGGGTTGCCGATGGTTCCGCAGAGCGAGATCGACAAGGCACAGTCCGTCGTCGAGCGGTTCATGATCCGCTGGCGCGGGGAGCCGGATCCGAAGCATGTGAAGGCCGTCGACGCGTACTGGACGTCGGCCGCCGAGCACGGCATGAACGCCTCCACGTTCACCGCGCGGGTCATCGCGTCGACGGGCGCCGATGTGGCGGCGGCGCTGTCCGGTGCGGTGGGTGCGATGTCGGGGCCGCTGCACGGCGGTGCGCCGTCCCGGGTCCTCGGGATGATCGAGGAGATCGAGCGGACCGGTGACGCGACCGCGTATGTGAAGAAGGCCCTGGACAAGGGTGAGCGGCTGATGGGCTTCGGGCACCGGGTCTACCGGGCGGAGGACCCGCGGGCGCGGGTACTGCGGCGTACGGCGAAGGAGTTGGGCGCGCCGCGGTTCGAGGTGGCGGAGGCGCTGGAGAAGGCGGCGCTGGAGGAGTTGCACGCGCGGCGTCCGGACCGGGTGCTGGCGACGAACGTGGAGTTCTGGGCGGCGATCATGCTGGACTTCGCGGAGGTTCCGGCGCACATGTTCACGTCGATGTTCACGTGTGCGCGTACGGCGGGCTGGTCGGCGCACATTCTGGAGCAGAAGCGGACGGGCCGGCTGGTGCGGCCGTCGGCGAGGTATGTCGGGCCGGGGCCGCGTGATCCGCGGGCGATCGAGGGGTACGACCACATCACGGGGTGAACCGGCCGGGTGCCGGACGGGCGTGGTGTCTCACGTCGGGGCGCCGCGCCCTTCGTGCGCGGTCCGGTCGGGTCGGACTCGGTTCGGAAGGGGTGGGTCGGGCCGGGCCGTCCCCGGAAGGGGAAGCCGAGGCTGCCGCGCGCCTGGGAGTCGCTGCCCCCAGACTCAGTTCAGTGCGTCGTCCACCAGGGCCGCCCACTGTGCCACGACCCTCCGGCGCCGGGCGGTGTCGTCGGTCAGTACGTTGGCCAGGCCGAGGCCGCGGGCCATGTCGAGGAGGCCCTGGACCGTTTCGCGTACGCCGGGCCGTGTCTCGTCGGCGGTGAGGAGTTCGACGGCGATGCGGTGGGTCTCGCGGCCGACGCGGGCTTCGAGTTCGCTGACGCGGGGGTGCAGTGACGCCTCGTTGGAGGCGGCGACCCAGAGCTGGAGTGCGGCGCGGAACAGCGGTCCTGTGTAGAGGTCGACGAGGGCGGCGACGACGGCTGCGCGGCCCTGGACGGGCAGGGCGCGCAGCGCGGCGGAGCGTTCCTCGGCGACGTATTCAACGGCTGCGGTGAACAGGTCCTCGCGGGTGGGGAAGTGGTGCTGGGCGGCGCCGCGCGATACGCCTGCGCGTTCGGCGACGACGGAGACCGTGGAGCCTGCCCAGCCGTGTTCGGCGAGGCAGGCGACCGCGGCTTCGAGCAGCCGTCGGCGGGTGGCGCGGCTGCGGTCCTGCTTGGGGGTCCTGTCGGTGGGGGGCGTCACGGGGAACCTCCGAGAATGCCCCGGTCTTCGGGCCGGGAAGGATTCGGGCTTCTGTGGAGTAGAGCAAGGAAAGGCGATTCGCCGTCAGGGCGACTCGCCGTCTGCCTCGGTGGCGGCGCGATCGCTCTCCAGGCGGTACACGATTTCGGAGTTGAGGGACCTGCGGGCGGACTTGGCCTTGGCGACCAGCCACGCGTGGAGGTCGGCGGGAAGCCTGAGCGTGATGCGCACTTCGTGATCCATGTCCCGAATTCTAGTGGTACGGTAGTGGCATGATGACACCAGAGACGGTTGAAGGCGGGCCGGACATGTCCGGTACGCCTACCGGCTTCGCGTGTCGTCGACCGCCCGTACGGCGCTGATGGCGGAGTGGGACCGGTGCCGGTGGATCTGGAACGAGTGCGTGGTCCGGTCGAAGAAGGCTCACGCGGAGAACGACAAGTGCGGCCCCGCCGCGCTGGACAACATGCTGACCGAGGCTCGCGCCATCACACCGTGGTTGGCGGAGGGCTCCTCGGTGCCGCAACAACAGCTCGTCCGGGATTTCGGTAAGTCCCGCGCGAAGGCGCTGAAGGACATCAAGGACCGGCTGCCCATGGCGCGCCGGGCCGGAATGCCGAAGTACAAGAAGAAGCATGAGGCGCTGCCCACGCTGAACTACACGCGGCGCGGCTTCCGCCTCAAGGACGGCCGACTGTACCTCGCGGGCGGCATCGTCCTGACCGTGGTCTGGTCGCGGAACCTTCCCGCCGACCCATCCAGCGTGCGGGTGTACCGGGACAGTCTTGGGCACTGGTACGCCTCGTTCGTCATCCCCGCCCAGGTACGGCCGTTCCCGGAGACCGGCCGGGTGATCGGCGTGGACTGGGACGTCAAGGAGACCGCGACCACCACATCGGACACCCACGACCTTCCGCACGCTCAGCACGGCAAAAGGGCCGCGCAGCGCCTGGCCCGCTACCAGCGGATGACGGCCCGCCGCAGGCCTTCGAAGGGACAGGCCGGGTCGAGGGGTTACCGGGAGGCAAAGAAGCAGGTTGCCAAGCTGCACAAAAAGGTGGCCCGGCAGCGGCAGGACACCGCCCGCAAATGGGCGAAGAAGGTCGTGACCGACCACGACGCCATCGCGGTGGAGGACTTCCGGCCGAAGTTCCTCGCCAGGACCACCATGGCCCGCAGGGCCGCCGACGCGGCAATCGGCGCCACCAAGACAGCCCTGATCGAAATGGGCCGCAAGCACGGACGGGATGTCCACCTCGTGCACCCCGCGCACACCACCATGGACTGCGCATCGTGCGGAGCGAGAACCAAGCACGCACTCCCTCTTTCGGAACGCATCTACACCTGCACCACATGCGGAGCCGTATCCCCCAGGGACAAGAACTCCGCCCACGTGATGCTCGTCCGGGCTGGTCTGAACCCGGCTGGTGCTGAGGGCGTAGGACCTCCCGGAGCGCCGCTCCAGAAGGCGGCCTGAGCCAGGAATCCCCTCCCTCCAGGAAGGGGAGCAGTCAAAACACCCATGCGGGGTCCCGTCGTTCGAGGAAGGCCGTCATTCCTTCCCGTGCCTCGGCGGAGGCGAAAAGTGCTGCCGAGCGGGCGATGAGGTCTTCGGCGTACTGGTCGAAACCCTTCAGCACAGTAGCTGTGACCAGCTCCTTCGATGCTGCCAGCCCCTGTGGTGAGGCCCTGCGCAGTCCGTCCAATACGGGTACGAGTGCCTTGTCCGCGTTCTCGGCGGCGATCGTGATCAGGCCGATGCGGGCGGCTTCGGTGGCGTCGAAGCGTTCGCCGGTGAGGTAGTAGCGGGCGGCGGCGCGCGGATCGGTGCGGGGCAGCAGCGGCAGGGAGATGACGGCGGGGGCGAGGCCGAGCCGGGATTCGGTGAGGGCGAACGAGGCGTCGGGGCCGGCGGCGGAGATGTCGCAGGCGCCGAGCAGTCCGAGGCCGCCCGCCCGGACGTGTCCGGTGACGCGGGCGACGACGGGCTTAGGCAGAGCGACGATCTGCCGCATGAGGGCGACGAAGGCTGCGGGGTCGGGCGGTCCGGCCAGGTCGGCACCCGCGCAGAAGGTGTTGCCGGTGTGGGTGAGGACGACGGCTCGTACGGTGTCGTCGGCCGCGCACGTGTCCAGGGCGGTGGAGAGCTCGACGACCAACTGCGCGGAGAGTGCGTTGCGGTTGGCCGGTGAGTCGAGGGCGAGGGTGGTGATGCCCCGGTCGTGGACAGGGGCGGCGAGCGGCGTCAAGTGCGGGTCCTGTCTCTCGAACACGGGTCTTCTTCTCGCGGGCCGCGGGTTGCTCATCGTTGAGGCACAGGCACAGCGGGGCGTCGGCGCGCAACCGATGGGCGAATACGTGTGGGAGGAAGTGAGGGCGAGGTGATCCAACCCTGGCTCGCGCGCGGATGGCAACCGGTCGTGCGAGCGGGTCGCGGAGTGAATTGGGCTCCGGGTCCCGTTCGCGTGTGAGCCTGTCGGCGGAGACTCGGCCGTTCCGCAGGGAGCACGCGTCAGTACGACTTGGGGAGACCCAGGGACTGGTGGGAAACGTAGTTCAGGATCATTTCCCGGCTGACGGGTGCGATCCGGGCGACGCGGGAGGCGGTGATCAGGGAAGCGATCCCGTATTCGCGGGTGAGGCCGTTGCCGCCGAGGGTGTGCACGGCCTGGTCGACGGCTTTCACGCAGGCCTCGGCGGCGGCGTACTTCGCCATGTTGGCGGCTTCGCCCGCGCCGATGTCGTCGCCCTCGTCGTAGAGCCTGGCGGCCTTCTGCATCATCAGGCGGGCCAGTTCGAGTTCGATGTGCGCCTGGGCGAGGGGGTGGGCGATGGCCTGGTGGGAACCGATGGGCTCCTTCCACACCTGCCGGGTCCGCGCGTACTCGACGGCGCGGCCGAGCGCGTACCGGCCCATGCCGAGGGCGAAGGCGGCGGTCATGATGCGTTCGGGGTTGAGTCCGGCGAAGAGCTGGAGGAGGCCCGCGTCCTCTCCCCCATTCTCGGCTTCGCTCGAGCGGGAGGTACCCCCTCCGACGAGGGCGTCGGCGGGTAGCCGCACGTCGTCGAGGACCAACTCGAACTGCTTCTCCGGTGCGTGGAGTTCCATGTCGATCTGCGAGCGCCGGAATCCGGGGGCGTCGCGCGCGACGATGAAGAGACAGGGCTTGAGCGTGCCGGTCCTGGCGTCCTCGGTGCGCCCGACGATGAGGGTGGCGTCGGCGATGTCGACGCCGGAGACGAACACCTTCCGCCCGGTGAGCAGCCAGTCCTCGCCGTCGCGGCGGGCGGTGGTGGTGATGCGGTGGGAGTTGGAGCCGGCGTCGGGTTCGGTGATGCCGAAGGCCATGGTGAGGGAGCCGTCGGCGAGGCCGGGGAGCCACTGCTGCTTCTGGGTGTCGGTGCCGAAACGGGCGATGACGGTGCCGCAGATCGCCGGGGAGACGATCATCATGAGGAGAGGTGATCCTGCCGCTCCCAACTCTTCGAGGACTATGGAGAGTTCGGCCATGCCGCCGCCTCCGCCGCCGTACTCCTCGGGGAGGTTGACCCCCAGGTAGCCGAGCTTGGCGGCTTCGGCCCACAGTTCGCGGGGGTGGGCGCCGTCACGTACGACGGAGGTCATGTAGTCGCGCCCGTACCGTTTTCCGAGTGCGGCGACGGCGGCGCGCAGGGCTTGCTGCTCTTCGGTTTCGAGGACGGTGCTCATGGGGTCGGTTCCTCCTGTACGTCTTGCACGACGGCGAGCAGGGCGCCGACCTCCACCTGGAGGCCGGGTGCGACATGGAGCGCGGTGAGGGTGCCGGAGGCGGGGGCGAGGATGCGGTGTTCCATCTTCATCGCCTCCAGCCAGATGAGGGGCTGCCCGGCCCGGACGGCGGTGCCGGGTGCGAGGCCGTCGGCGAGCCGGACGACGGTGCCGGGCATGGGGGCGAGCAGGGAGCCCGGTTCGGTGCGGTCGGTGGGGTCGGTGAAGCGGGGGAGGGCGGTGAAGGTGTACGAGCCGGTGGCGCCGTCCACGTGGACCCGGTCGTGGTGGGTGGTGAGGCGGAAGCGGTGGGTGAGACCGCCGTCCGTTTCGATGGTGACGTGGTCGGGTGTGGCGGTGAGGATCCGGGCGCCGGGGGCGTCGATCGCACCGCTGCGGGTGGTGCGGTAGGCGATCTCGTGCTCGGCGCCGTCGGGTTCGCTGCGGTAGCGCCTGGTCTGGGGCCGGGAGGGAAGGTTGCGCCAGCCGCCGAAGCGGGATGTGCCGGAGGTACCCGGGTGCCGGGCGGCGTGTGCGGCGGCCGCGGCGAGGGCCGCGAGGTGCTGGTCCGCGTCGTCGCCCGGAGTGCGGGTGAGGGCGTCCAGGTGGCGGTCGTAGAAGCCGGTGTCGGGGTGGGCGCCGGTGAAGTCGGGGTGGCGCAGGGACCGTACGAGCAGCTCGCGGTTGGTGACAGGGCCGTGGATGCGGGTGCGTTCCAGGGCGCGGGCGAGGAGCCGCACGGCCTGGGCGCGGGTGGGGGCGTGGGCGATGACCTTGGCGAGCATCGGGTCGTAGTGGATGCCGATGGTGTCGCCGCCGGTGTATCCGGTGTCGAGGCGCAGCCCGGGTTCGTCCGGTACGTCCAGCGTGAGCAGCGCTCCGGTCTGTGGCTGCCAGCCGCGGGCCGGGTCCTCCGCGTAGAGCCGGGCCTCGACGGCGTGCCCGTGCGGGGGCGGGGGCGTGGCGGCGGGGAGGGGTTCGCCCTCGGCGACGGACAGTTGCAGGGCGACGAGGTCGAGCCCGAAGACGGCTTCCGTGACGGGGTGTTCGACCTGGAGCCGGGTGTTCATCTCCAGGAAGTACGGGCGTCCGTCAGCGGCGACGAGGAACTCGACGGTGCCCGCGCCCCGGTAGCCGACGGCGTGGGCCGCTGCGGTCGCCGCGTCGTGCAGCCGGGCGCGCAGCGCGTCGTCGAGGCCGGGTGCGGGGGCCTCCTCGATGACCTTCTGGTGGCGGCGCTGGAGCGAGCAGTCGCGGGTGCCGAGCGCCCATACGGTGCCGTGTGCGTCGGCCATGATCTGGACCTCGACATGCCGGCCGCGTTCGACGTAGGGCTCGGCGAAGACTTCGCCGTCGCCGAAGGCGCTCGCCGCCTCGGCCGTGGCAGCTGCCATTTCGCCCGGCAGCGCGCCCAGTTCACGGACGACCCGCATGCCGCGTCCGCCGCCGCCCGCCGCGGCCTTCAGCAGCAGCGGCAGGTCGCCGGCGGTCGCCTGCGCCGGGTCGACGGGGGCGAGCAGCGGCACCCCGGCGGCGGCCATCAGCTCCTTGGCCCGGGTCTTGGACGCCATCATCTCGATGGCCTTGACCGGCGGGCCGACCCAGACGAGCCCGGCGTCCTGCACGGCCCGGGCGAACCCGGCGTTCTCGGAGAGGAAGCCATAGCCGGGGTGCACGGCGTCGGCGCCCGCCGTGCGCGCGGCCCGTACGACGAGGTCGCCGCGCAGATAGGTGTCGGCGGGCGCGGCCCCCGGCAGCCGTACGGCGGTGTCGGCCTCCCTCACGTGCAGCGCGTCGGCGTCGTCGTCCGAGTACACGGCGACGGTGGCGATGCCCAGGGCACGGCAGGTGCGGAAGATCCGGCAGGCGATCTCGCCCCGATTGGCGACGAGCAGGGTGCTGATCATGGTCGTCCTCACATCCGGAAGATGCCGAAGCCGCCACGGGCGCCTTCGACCGGGGCGGTGTGGATCGCGGACAGGCAGATCCCGAGGACGGTCCTGGTGTCGCGCGGGTCGATGACCCCGTCGTCGTACAGCCGCCCGGAGAGGAACATCGGCAGCGACTCGGACTCGATCTGCTGCTCCACCATGGCGCGCAGCCCGGCGTCGGCCTCGTCGTCGTAGGGCCGTCCCTTCGCGGCGGCGGAGGCCCGCGCGACGATGGACAGCACACCCGCGAGCTGCTGCGGGCCCATCACGGCGGACTTGCTGCCCGGCCAGGCGAAGAGGAAGCGGGGGTCGTAGGCGCGCCCGCACATGCCGTAGTGCCCGGCCCCGTACGAGGCGCCCATCAGCACGGACAGGTGCGGGACCTTGGAGTTGGACACCGCATTGATCATCATCGCGCCGTGTTTGATGATGCCGCCCTGCTCGTACTCCTTGCCGACCATGTAGCCGGTGGTGTTGTGCAGGAAGAGGAGGGGGATGTCGCGCTGGTTGGCGAGCTGGATGAACTGGGCGGCCTTCTGCGACTCCTCGCTGAACAGCACCCCTTGCGCGTTGGCGAGGATGCCGACGGGGTAGCCGTGCAGCCGGGCCCACCCGGTGACCAGGCTCGTCCCGTACAGCGGTTTGAACGCGTCGAAGTCGGAGCCGTCGACGAGCCGGGCGATCACCTCGCGCGGATCGAACGGGATCTTGAGATCCCCCGGCACGATCCCGAGCAGCTCCTCCTCGTCGTACTTCGGTGGCTCGGCGGGCCCCGGATCGCCGTGCGCCTTGCGCCAGTTGAGCCGGGCGACGATCCGTCGTGCCTGACGCAGCGCGTCGTGCTCGTCGACGGCGAAGTGGTCGGCGAGTCCGGAGGTACGGGCATGCATGTCGGCGCCGCCGAGGGACTCGTCGTCGCTCTCCTCGCCGGTCGCCATCTTCACCAGGGGCGGTCCGCCGAGGAAGACCTTCGACCGCTCCTTGATCATGACGGTGTGGTCGGACATGCCGGGGACGTAGGCCCCGCCGGCCGTGGAGTTCCCGAAGACGACGGCGACGGTCGGGATACCGGCGGCGGAGAGCCGGGTGAGGTCCCGGAACAGTGCGCCGCCGGGGATGAAGATTTCCTTCTGGGACGGCAGATCGGCCCCGCCGGACTCGACGAGGCTGATGCAGGGCAGCCGGTTGGCGAAGGCGATCTCGTTGGCGCGCAGGGCCTTCTTCAGGGTCCAGGGGTTGGAGGCGCCACCGCGTACGGTCGGGTCGTTGGCGGTGATCAGGCACTCCACGCCCTCGACGACCCCGATGCCCGTGACGAGCGAGGCGCCCACGGCGTACTCGCTGCCCCAGGCCGCGAGCGGTGACAGCTCCAGGAACGGGGTGTCGGCGTCGACCAGCAGCTCGATCCGCTCCCGGGCAAGGAGTTTGCCGCGCCCCCGGTGCCGTTCGACGTACTTCTCGCCGCCGCCCGCGAGCGCCTTGCTGTGCTCGGTGTCGAGCTCGGTGAGCCGGTCGAGCATGGTGGCGCGGTTCGCGGCGTATTCGGGGCTCACGGTGTCGAGCCCGGTGGCCAGGACGGTCATGCGTGCGCCTCCGGTACGTCGGTGGTCTCGAGCAGGGTCACGGGGACGGGGAGGTGCCGGGACCGCAGCCACTCCCCCACCGCCTTGGCCTGCGGATCGAAGCGGGCCTGTGCGGCGACGCCTTCGCCGAGGAGGCCGTGAACGACGAAGTTCAGCGCGCGGAGGTTCGGCAGGATGTGCCGGACGACGGTCAACTCGGCTGTTTCGGGGAGAAGTTCCTGGAAGCGTTCGACGGTCAGCTCGTGCGCCAGCCAGCGCCAGGCGTCGTCGGTGCGGACCCAGATGCCGATGTTGGCGTCACCGCCCTTGTCGCCGCTCCGGGCGCCGGCGATGCGGCCGAGGGGGGTGAGCTGAGTCAGCCCGGCAGGCAGGGGTTCGGGGAGAGCGGGCTCATCCACTTCCTCAAGCGCCTCGGTCCGTACGGGTGGTGTCACCCGCTCCCGCCGCCCGTCCGGCCCCACGGCGACGTGCTCGACGTCTTCCGCCGGTACGTACCTCGCCTCGAACACTCCGTAGGGCGCGCCCTTGCCGGGCGGGGCGGTGACATGAAAGCCCGGGTAGCTGCCGAGGGCCAGTTCGATCGCGGCCCCGGTGACCGCCCTTCCGACGGTCTCCGGGTCCTGGTCGCGGACGACGAGCCGGAGCAGGGCGCTGGCGGTCTCCTCGGTGTCGGCGTCGGCCCTGTCGGTACGGGCCAGCTCCCACCGCACCTCGTCGGGCGGCCCGGTACGGGACCGGGTGAGCGCCTGCGCGAACTGCTCCTGCACCAGCTGTGCCTTGGCCTCGATGTCGAGCCCGGTGAGCACGAAGACGACCTCGTTGCGCCAGCCGCCGAGCCGGGTGAGCCCCACCTTGAGGGTGGGCGGCGGGGCCTCGCCGCGCACCCCGGAGATCCGCACCCGGTCCGGCCCGTCCTGGGCCAGCCGTACGGTGTCGAGCCGGGCGGTCACGTCCGGCCCGGCGTACCGGGCGCCCCCGGTCTCGTACAGCAGCTGGGCGGTGACGGTCCCGACGTCGACGAAGCCGCCCGTGCCGTCGTGCTTGGTGATGACGGACGACCCGTCGGCGTGGATCTCGGCGAGCGGGAAGCCGGGCCGGCGGATGTCGTGACCGCGGAAGAAGGAGTAGTTCCCGCCGGTGGCCTGGGTGCCGCACTCCAGGACGTGCCCGGCGGCCACGGACCCGGCGAGGGCGTCGTGGTCGTCCGGCCCCCAGCCGAAGTGGGCGGCGGCGGGGCCGGTGACGAGGGCGGCGTCGGTGACCCGGCCGGTGACGACGACATCGGCCCCGGCGCGCAGGCAGGCCGCGATGCCGTGGCCGCCGAGGTAGGCGTTGGCGGTGAGGAACCCGTCGGGCACGGGCAGGCTGTCGCCCTCGACATGCGCGACCCGGACCGGAACGCCCACCTTCCGCGCCAGCTCGGCGACGGCCCCGGCGAGGGCGGCCGGGTTGAGCCCTCCGGCATTGGCGACGATCTTCACGCCGCGCTCATGGGCGAGCCCGAGGCCTTCCTCGAGCTGCTGCAGGAAGGTGGTGGCGTAGCCGCGGGCGGGGTCCTTGAGACGGCTGCGCCCGAGGATGAGCATGGTCAGTTCGGCGAGGTAGTCGCCGGTGAGGACGTCGAGTGGGCCGTCGGTGAGCATCTCGCGTACGGCGTCGAAGCGGTCGCCGTAGAAGCCGGAGGCGTTCCCGATCCGCAGCGGTGCGACGGTCATCGGGCGCCGCCGCCCGGAGCACCGCCGCCCGGTGCACCGCCGCCCGGAGCACCGCCGCCCGGTGCACCGCCGCCCGGTGCACCGCCGCCCGGTGCACCGCCGCCCGGTGCACCGCTGCCGGGTGCGCGGCCCCCGGGTGCGCGGCCGGGGCCGGGTGGGCCGGCAAAGGCCTGGGCGATGTCCAGCCACTGGTCGGCGTCGGCCCCTTCGGCGCGGACGGCGAGGTCGTCGCGGTGGGCGCGCTGGGTGACGAGGAGGCAGAAGTCGTGCAGTGGACCGGTGACGCGCTGTGCGGCGCCCTCGGGCCCGAAGGCGATCACCTCACCGTCCGGGGATCCGAGTTCGACGCGGAACTCCTCGCCGGGCGTCTTGATCCCCCGTACGAGGAACGCGTAGTCACGGGCCCGTACCCCGATCCGGGCGATGTGGCGCAGCCGGGCGGTCGGGGCGCGTACGGCACCCAGGGCATCGGCGACGTCCTGCCCGTGCGCCCAGGTCTCCATCAGCCGCGCGGTCGCCATGGACGCGACACTCATGGGCGGCCCGTACCAGGGGATGCGGGTGCCGGGCGGGGCGGTGCGCAGGGCCCGCTGAAGACGGTCGCGCCCGTCGCGCCAGCGTGCGAGCAGCGCGGCCGGCTCCTCGGCCACGAGCTCCTCGGCGGCCTGGTCGACGAAGCTGTCGGGGGCCGCCTGCGCCTTGGCGACCTCCGCCGCGAAGGCGTCCGGGTCGGTGACGGCGAGCAGGGCGACCTCGTCGGTCCAGGTCAGATGGGCGATCTGGTGCGCGACGGTCCAGCGCTCGGCGGGGGTAGGTCCGGCCCACTGCCCGGCGGTCAACTCTGCTACCAGCAGGTCGAGTTCGTCGCTCTCGTTGCGCAGGTCGTCGAGCACGGCTGCGGCATCGGACACGGTGCGCTCCCCTCGGGGCGTGGCGGTGTGCCCAGGAGCATGTCAGCGGCCCAGGAAACAAGCAAGCATGCTTGCATTATTTGATGCATCCGACTTCGCGGCCCGGCCGGGACCCGGCTGCTAGCCTCCGCCGATGACACACGAACCTCGCACCGCGGGCGTGCGTTTCGACGACAACAGGCTCGTCCTGGAGCAGTATCAGGACGAGACCGGCATCTTCTACACCTTCCCGGGCGCCACGCCGAGCTCCGCCCCGGGCTCCTTCCGCACCGACGGCCGGACCGCCGAGGGCACATCGGCCGCACTCTCCCTGACCGAGGCGCTGCACGCCCGGATCCGTCCGGTCGGCACGGCGGAGAGCGTCCTGCGCGCGTGGTCGCAGGGAGCTCGTCCGCAGGACTCGGCCGACCTGGACGACCCGACGACGGCCGAACCGACCCGGGTCCGCGGCGGCGCGATCGTCATCCGCGACCGGCGGATGCTGCTGATCCGCTTCGACGGGAGCGACGGCACCCACTACGAGATCCCGGGCGGCGGCGTCGAGGCCGGCGAGACACCGGAGGCGGCGGCGGTCCGCGAACTCCGGGAGGAGACCGGCCTGCACGGAACGGTCGTACGCGAGGTGGCCCGGATCTGGCGGGGCGGCACCCGGGGCCACTACTTCACGATGGAGGCGGAGGGCGAGGTGGGCGCTCCGGAGACCCTGGACAACTATGGCGGCGCCCCGGCCTGGGTCCCGGTCTCCGAGCTCCCCTCCACCCCGCTCTGGCCCCGCCGCCTGTCCTGGCGGATCGCCCACTGGCACGGCTCCGGCTGGCCGACGTCCCCGGCGGAACTGGCGGATTCGATCTGGGATCTGGACGCGGCCTGCGGGTGGTGACGGCACACCCCCGGCGAGGCCAGGCCCGCCGGCCGCACGGTGCGGGCGCACCACAGGCACGTCACCGGGTCCGCCGGGCCGGGCGGTTCCTCCTCGACGCGGTGACCGGCCGCGTGCGCTTCGACGCCGTCGACGCGCGGCGCCGGAGCCGGACAGCCCTCAGGGGTTCTCCCTCTTGCGGCGGCCGGCGCCCATCTGGCTGCGGACCGCGCCCATGCTCGCTCCGATGACCAGCGCGATCGCCAGCGCGTCGGTGGCCGTCAGGGCCTGATCGAGGATCAGGAAGCCTGCCGTCGCCGCGATGGCCGGTTCCAGGCTCATCAGGACGGCGAAGGTGTGCGCGGGCAGCCGGCGCAGCGCCATCAGTTCCAGGGTGTACGGGAGCACCGAGCTCATCAGCGCCACCGCCGCACCCATCGCCAGCGTCGACGGGACCGCGAGCTTCGCGCCCGATTCCAGGATGCCCAGCGGCAGTGACAGCACTGCGGCGACCACCATCGCCAGGGCCAACCCGTCGGCCTGCGGGAAGCGGCGGCCGGTGCGGGCACTGAAGACGATGTACGTCGCCCACATCGCCCCCGCACCCAGTGCGAACGCCGCACCGAGCGGGTCGAGCCGGTCGAAACCTCCCCCAAGTTCTCGGCTTCGCTCGAACAGGGGAGACCCCATCCCGCTCAGCAGGAACACCCCGCCCAGCGCGAGCCCCGCCCAGACGAAATTGATCAGACGGCGGGAGGCGATCACCGAGAGCGCCAGCGGGCCGAGCACCTCCAGGGTGACGGCCGCGCCCAGCGGAATGCGGTCGAGAGCCTGGTAGAAGAGCACGTTCATGGCACCCATGGCGATGCCGAACGCGAGCACCGTGCCCCAGTCGGCCCGCGAGTGGCCCCGCAGCTTCGGACGGCAGACGACCAGCAGGACGACCGCGGCGACCACCAGCCGGATCGTGACCACCCCGAGCGCACCGGCCCGCGGCATCAGCAGGGCCGCGACCGCCGAGCCGAACTGCACGGAGAGGCCGCCCGCGACCACCAGGGCCACCGGAGCGAGCGCCGCCCTGCGGCCGCCCGGACGCACCGGGCGCGCGGGGCCCGCCCCGTCGAGGGCGGACACCGCCTCCGGTACGGCGACGGCTGCTGCGGCCGGCTCTGCGGCACTGCGCTGGTCGTTCACTCGGCGGCCTTCGTCCTCGATGGGCTGAACGGAATAAGGTTCACTGCATTGCACTGCGTGATTGAAGATACTGCACTCTAGGGGCGCGGCCCATTTCTTTACCGTAGAGACCCCAGCGCGGCGCGTGAAATGCCGAATGCGCTCCCGTTATGCTCCCGACGCATGAGCACAGGACAGGGCCGCAGCATCGAGCTGCGCCATTTGCGGGCCTTCCTCGCCGTCGCCGACGCGGGCAACGTCACACGCGCCGCAGCCGCGCTCCGACTCACCCAGCCCGCCGTCTCCCGCACCCTCGCCGCCCTGGAGCAGCATCTCGGCGTCCGGCTCGTGGACCGCTCCACCCATCACCTCGCCCTCACTCCCGAGGGCGTCGTCTTCCGCGACAAGGCGACCGCCGCCTTCGACGAGGCGGTCGACTCCGGTGGCCTGCGCCACTGGCCGCTTCGGCTCGGGCACGCCTGGTCCGCGTTCGGCCCGTACACCACACCGCTGCTCCGCAGCTGGCAGGAGCGGTACCCGGAGACCCCCCTCGAACTGCTGCGGATCGACGACCGCACGGCCGGGCTCACCCGCGGCGAGGTCGACGCGGCGCTGCTGCGCGGGCCCGTCGACGCGCCGGGGCTCGTCACCGAGGTGCTGTTCAGCGAGGAACGGGTGGCGGCGGTGACCGCGGACGGACCGCTCGCCGCACACACCTCGCTCCGTCTCGCCGATCTCACGGACGGCACGGTCGTCCTCAACACCGTCTCCGGCACCACCACCGTCGACCTGTGGCCGCCGCACGCCCGCCCCGCCGCCACCCTCACCGTCGCCAACACCGACGACTGGCTGACCGCGATCGCGGCCGGACGCGGATCCGGGGTGTCGGTCGCCTCCACCGCCGACATGCATCCGCACGCCGGGGTCGCCTACCGCCCGCTCGTCGACGCCCCGACCGTGCCGCTGCTGCTCGCCCGCCGCGACGCACCCGGCCATCCGGCGCTGCCGAAGCTCGCCGCAATGGCCCGCGAAATCATTGGAGAAGACAGCACCGGGTGAGGGAATTTCCCCGCACAGCAGGAGAGTTGGGGTGCTGTGAGAGCCGGGCAGAGGCCGGCCGTCACCTGGGGGATCACCTTGCCGAACGACATCACCGTGCACGGAACCGTGCACGGAACGATCGCACCCGGCTTCGAAGGCGTACGGGACGCCTATGCCGCCGCACTCGCCGAGGACACCACCGAGCCCGGGTCCCAGCTCGCGGTGCGGCTGCACGGCCGGACGGTCGTCGATCTCTGGGCCGGGGACGGGATCGAGGCCGATTCACTGCCCGCCGTGTACTCGTCCACCAAGGGCGCCCCGCACCTGGTCGTCGCCCTGCTGGTCCAGGACGGCGTCCTCGATCTGGACCGTACGGTCGCCTCCTACTGGCCCGCGTTCGCCGCCGAGGACAAGGGCGCGCTGACACTGGGGCAGCTGCTCGCGCACGCCTCCGGAGCGATCGGGGTGGAGGGCGGGTTCACCGACGAGGAACTGGCCGACGACCGCCTGCTCGCCGCCCGGCTGGCGGAGCAGAAGCCGTTCTGGAAGCCCGGTACGGCGTACGGGTACCACGGCCTGGTGATCGGGGCCCTCACCGGTGAAGTGGTGCGGCGGGTCACCGGGCGGTCGATCCAGGAACTCTTCGAGAAGCGGATCAGGGCCCCGTACGGGCTGGACTTCTTTCTGGGGCAGCCCGAAGAGCTCGAAGCGCGCTACGTCGCCATCCGGCCCATGGCGCCCACCCCGGAGCAGGCGGCCGCGCTCGCGCTCGAGCCGATCGATCCGAAGAGCCTCCGTGCCGTCGCCTTCAACTACCCGACCGACCTGATCGCGTGGATCAACCAGCCGTCCGTACGGGCGCTCGGACCGGCCTCGGCGGGCGGCGTGGGCTCGGCGCGCGGGCTGGCGGGGATGTACGCGGCCGCCATCTCGGAGGTGGACGGCCGGGCCCCGCTGCTCACGGCGGAGACACTCGCCGAGTTCGCCCGGCTGCACGCGGTGGGCACCGACCTGGTGACCGGCGAGGAGGACCACTTCGGGCTCGGCTTCGAGCGGCCTTCGGTGCGGTATCCGTCGCTGGGCGAGGGGGCGTTCGGGCACTGCGGTGCGGCGGGGGCGCAGGCGTTCGCCGATCCGGCCAGTGGGGTTGCGTACGGGTACACGCGGCGTCGGTACGCGTTTCCTGGCGGGGCGGCGCCGGAGAACGAGGGGCTGGTGGCGGCGGTGTCGCGGGCGGCGGCCGCCACGGGCTGAGGGTACGCGGGGCGGGAAGTCTTGTTCCCCACCCCGCCCCTTCCCGCACCCGGGGCTCCGCCCCGGACTCCGCTGCTCAATCGCCGCAGGGGCTTGAAAGGTTGCTGTTCAGGCCCTCCGCCAGCAGCTCTGCCAGGTGTCTCGACCGCACGCCTGCCAGCTGTGCCAGTTGGGTCCGGCAGGAGAAGCCGTCCGCCAGGATGTCCGCGCCGGGGTCCGCGCCCCGCACCGACGGCAGCAGCTGCTCCTCCGCGCATGCCACCGACACGCCCCAGTGGCCCCGTTCGAAACCGAAGTTGCCGGCCAGTCCGCAGCAGCCGCCGCTCAGTTCGCCTGCCAGTCCGGCGCGTTCGCGCAGCCGCCGCTCCGCCGCGTCGCCGAGGACCGCGTGCTGGTGGCAGTGGGTCTGGCCGACGACCGGGCGGTCCAGGCGCGGCGGCTGCCAGTCGGGGGCGTACTCCTCCAGGTACTGAGCCAAGGTCCGTACGGAGGCGGCGAGTTCGGCGGCACGGGCATCCTCGGGGAGGAGTTCCGGGAGGTCCGTACGGAGGGTGGCGGCGCAGCTCGGTTCGAGGACGACGAGCGGGTCGCCGAGGGAGGGACCCATCCGGTCCAGCGTGCGGCGCATGACCCTGCGGGCCCGGTCCAGCTGGCCCGTCGATACGTAGGTGAGGCCGCAGCACACGCCCCGTCCCGGGTACAGGGCTGTCCGGCCGGCCGCCTCCAGGACCCGGACCGCTGCCCTGCCGACCTCCGGGGAGAGGTGGTTGGTGAAGGTGTCCGGCCAGACGGTCACCACCTGGTCGCTCGGCAGGAGCACCGTCCCTCGGCCCCTGCGCTTGACCGCCCACCGGGTGAACGTCTCCCCCGCCAGCACCGGAATCGTCCGCTCCGCAGCGATGCCCGCCAGCCGTTTCGCCAGTGCGGCGAGCGGGCGGATCCGGGCCAGCGCGTTCAGCACGGGCGCGAACGGGGCCGCGAGCCGCAGCCACCCCGGCAGTCGGCCCATCACGTAGTGGGCGGCGGGACGCAGCCGCCCCCGGTAGTGGTGGTGCAGGAACTCCGCCTTGTACGTGGCCATGTCCACGCCCACCGGGCAGTCGCTGCGGCACCCCTTGCAGGACAGGCACAGGTCGAGCGCGTCCCGCACCTCCTTCGACCGCCAGCCGTCCGTGATCACCTCGCCCGCGAGCATCTCGTGCAGCAGCCGGGCCCGGCCGCGGGTGGAGTGGGCCTCCTCGCCGGTCGCCCGGAACGACGGGCACATCACTCCCGCGCCCGGCGCCTGCGTCGTACGGCACTTCGCGACGCCGACACACCGCCGAACGGCCGCTGAGAAGTCGCCGTCGTCGTGCGGGTAGCCGAAGGTGACGTCCACCGGGTTCGCCGGCAGGACGTCGAAGCGGAGGTTCTCGTCGAGTCGGGCCGGGCGGGCCAGCACGCCGGGGTTCATGCCGCCGTCCGGGTCCCAGAGGTCCTTGAACCGCTCGAAGAGCGCGACGAGTTCGTCTCCGTACATGCGGGGGAGCAGCTCGGCCCTCGCCTGCCCGTCGCCGTGTTCCCCGCTGAGTGAGCCGCCGTGCGCGACGACGAGCGTGGCCATCTCCTCGGAGAAGCGGCGGAACCGGGCCACGCCGTCACCGCTCAGCAGGTCGAAGTCGATCCGCACATGGATGCAGCCGTCGCCGAAGTGTCCGTACGGCGTGCCGCGCAGCCCGTGCGCGGTGAGCAGGGCGCGGAATTCGCGCAGATAGGGGCCGAGACGGGCGGGTGGTACGGCGCAGTCCTCCCAGCCGGGCCAGGCCTCACTGCCGTCGGGCATCCGGGTTGCTGTGCCGGATGCGTCCTCCCGGATGCGCCACAGGGCACGCTGCCCGGCCGGGTCGGTGACGACGGCCCCGTCCACCGCGTCGGCCGCCCGCAGGATCTGTTCGGCGCGCGCCCGCGCCTCGGCCGGGGTGGCGCCGCCCGTCTCGACGAAGAGCCAGGCTCCGCCACGCGGCAGACCGGCCGGTTCGCGTACGAGATCGGTGGCCATGCCCTCGACCGTCAGAGGGCAGTACGGAAGGAGGCCGGGGGCGGCTTCGGCGGCCGCGGACTCGTCGGCGTACCCGAGTACGGCGAGGGCGCGGGCCTCGGGCGCCTCCACCAGCCGTACGGTCGCCTCCGTCACCACGCCGAGCGTGCCCTCGCTGCCGCAGAAGGCGCGGGCGAGGTCCGGTCCGCGCTCCGGGAGCAGGGCGTCGAGCGCGTATCCGGAGATGCGGCGCGGGAGTTCGGGGAAGCCGGTGCGCAGCAGCGCGAGGTGGGTGCCGGCCAGTTCGCGCAGACCGGCGGGCGCGCCGTCCCACCGGCCGCGGCCCAGCCGCAGCATGTCGCCGCCGTAGCGGGCGACGGTCAGCGCCTCGACGTTGTCGGCGGTGGTGCCCCAGGCCACCGAGTGCGAGCCGCAGGAGTTGTTGCCGATCATCCCGCCGAGCGTGCAGCGGCTGTGTGTGGACGGATCCGGGCCGAACGTGAGGCCGTGCGGTGCGGCGGCCCGGCGCAGGTCGTCCAGGATCACGCCCGGCTGGACGACGGCCGTGCGGGCCCGGGCGTCCAGCTCCACGATCGACGCCATGTGGCGGGTGAGATCGAGGACCACGCCGGTTCCGGTGGCCTGCCCGGCGATGGAGGTGCCGCCCCCGCGCGGCACGACGGGCACCTCGTGCGCGCGGCAGACGGCGAGCGCGGCAGCGGTGTCGTCGGCGTCGCGCGGGGCGACGACGCCGAGCGGTACGCGACGGTAGTTGGAGGCGTCCATCGTCATCAGCGCCCGTGCGGTGGCGTCGAACTCCACCTCTCCGCGCACAGCGCTGGAGAGGGCCCGCACAAGAGAGGTCCGCATCTGCTCGTCGGTCATGCGCCCAGGATGCCGCCGATCGGCCTGCGGACCGGGTCACCGGGGCTGCCGCCCCTCGCGTTTCCCCTGAATACGTCAGTACGTCGGAATACGTCGGAATACGTCGGTCCCGCGGTCGCATACGCAACAAAGAAGGCCACAAGCGCTTCCCAAACAGAACGTCAATTCTCATATAGTGAACTCGACTTGATTAGGAATTATCAGCTCCAGTTATCGCCTTCACCCTCTCCCGTGCCGAACTGTCCGGATCGATCCGCCCTGTCCGTCACCGTCCGTCCTCAAGGACTCCCCTTGCGCTCCTCATCCCGGCCGACCGCACTGGCCCTGCTGGTCTCGGCGGCCGTCACCGGTTCCTGTTGCCTGTGGGCGGTCGTCGCCGCCCCCGCCTCGGTAAGGACCCCGCTGGCCTGGGGGGCGGGCGCGGCTGCCGTGCTGCTGTCGGTCGCCGTGGCCGCCGCTGTGCACGCCCGGGCCGCCCTGCGCCTGCTGCGCGCGCGTCACGCGGTGGAGGCCGAGCGGTTCACCGCGGAGACCTCGCGGCTGGTGTCGTCGTCCGCGGCCGAGGCCCAGCGGTTCACCGCGGAGACGGCCAGGATCAAGGCCGCCGCCTCGGCCGAGACCGCACGGATCACCGAGCGGGCGACTGCCGAGGCCGCCCGGCTGGGCGCCGAGGTCGAGCAGCTGACCGCTCGCGCGGCCCGCAGCGCCACCGAGCGCTCCGCCGCGGTCGCCGCCTGCGCCAACGCCGCGGGCCGGATGCAGGCCCTGGCCACGAGCATGCTCGCCGACCTGCGTGAGATGGAGCACCGGGACTCCGCCGAGGAGATCCTCGGCGATCTGCTGCATCTGGACCACCGCACCGCCCAGGTCGGCCGGGTGGCCGACTCGATCGCCGTGCTGACCGGCGCCCGCTCCGGGCGCCGCTGGGCGAAGCCGATCGTGATGGAGTCCATCCTGCGCGGTGCGATGGGCCGGATCAGCGGCTATCAGCGGATACGTCTCCACTCGACCAGTGATGTCGCGATCGCCGGTCACGCCGCCGAGGGTGTCATGCACGCCCTTGCCGAACTCCTCGACAACGCCGCCAACTTCTCGCCGCCCACCGCGGAAGTCCATGTGTACGTCGAGGAGGTGCCGGCCGGTGTCGTGCTGACCGTCGAGGACAGCGGCCTGGTGATGAGCGACGTGCAGCTGCGGCGCGCCGAGCGTGCGGTTTCCGCCACCGATCAGGACCTGGCCGGACTGTCCGGCACCCGGCTCGGCCTGGCCGTCGTCGGCCGGCTGGCCCGCAAGCACGGCCTGACGGTGTCGTTCCGGCCGTCCGCGCGGGGCGGCACGGGGGCGCTGATGATGCTCCCGCAGGAGCTCATCACCCGGACCCCGGTGGGCGTCCCGGCACCCGCCCCGGTCACTGCGGCGGCGCCCGCGCCGGCCGCCGAGCCGGAGCCCGCCCACGACGCTACGGACGCGGCACCGAAGACCGGCACGAGCACCCGCACCGGCAGTGAGCCCGGCACCCACACCGTCTCCGGCAGCGCGCCCACGTCCGCCCCCGCGTCCGAGGCCGCCGACGGCCTCCCCCCGACCGGCGACAGCGGACTGCCCAAGCGCACCCGCGGCCGCACCCTCGCCGCCGCCGAGGCCCGCACCCGGACCGACGGCGCCACCGCAACTCCCCGGCCCCGTACCGCCGACCCCAAGGAACAGGCAGCGCGCTTCAGCAGCTTCCGCCAGGCTGTACGGCCCCACTCCCCGCACCCGGAAGGCAACACCCGATGACCGCGACCACCGACGAGAAGCTCAACTGGCTGCTGGAGGGGCTCCTGGAGCGCACCCCCGGCACCCGTCATGCTCTCGTCCTGTCCAGGGACGGCCTCAAGCTGTGCCGCACCCCCGAGCTCTCCGCCGACCAGGCCGACCAGCTGGCCGCGATCTCGGCCGGCATCCAGAGCCTGTCGCACGGCGCGTCCGTCGAGTTCGGTGACGGCACCGGCGGCGTACGGTCCGCGATGGCCGAGTTCTACGGCGGCGTGCTCTTCATCGTCGAGGCGGGCGCGGGAGCCCACCTCGCGGTCGTCGCCTCCGAGGACGCCGATGTCGGCCTCATCGGGCACAACATGAGCGAGCTCGTCGAGCAGCTCGGCGAGCACCTCAGCACCCCGCCGCGCTCCCCCTCGGACCCTGCCGACGCCGTCGACGCGACCGCCGACGTATGACCCGCCCCCGACGCGGCCGGGACGACGACCCGGACCGGCTGTACACCCTCACCGGTGGCCGCAGCCGGTCCGATTCGGACGCGTTCGACCTGGTGACGCTGGTGGTCTCCGAGTGCGAGCCGTCCCCCGGCATGCAGTCGGAGCACGTCACCATCCTGCGGATGTGCGAGCGTCCCACCGCGGTCGTGGAGATCGCGGCGGGCCTCGGCCTGCCGGTCAGCATCGTCCGGATCATGCTGTCCGATCTGCTGGCCACCGGCCGGATCAACGCCCGCCACCCCCGTACCGCCCGTGTCGCGGACCGGTTCCCCGACCCCGACATCCTGGAACAGGTGCTCGTTGGACTCCGCAACCTCTGACCGTGCCGCCCTGCAGGCGACGGCCGACAACGGACTGAAGATCGTCGTCGTCGGCGGCTTCGGGGTCGGCAAGACCACCATGGTCCGTTCCGTCAGCGAGATCCGTCCGCTGAACACGGAAGAGACCATGACCCGCGCGGGCGAGACCGTCGACCGTCTCGACGGTGTGCACGCGAAAGCGTCCACGACCGTCGCCTTCGACTTCGGCCGGATCACGCTCGACGCACGCTCGGTGCTGTACCTGTTCGGCGCCCCCGGTCAGGAACGCTTCTGGTTCCTGTGGGACCGGCTGTTCTCGGGCACGCTCGGCGCCGTCGTCCTCGTCGACACCCGCCGGCTCGCCGACTCCTGGTACGCGATCGACCGCCTGGAACACCACGGCACGCCGTTCATCGTGGCGTGCAACGACTTCGGCGGCCCGCTCCACTCCGAGCAGCAGATACGTGAGGCGCTCGACCTTTCGGACGACGTACCCCTGGTGGAGTGCGACGCCCGGGACCGTTCGTCGAGCAAGTACGTACTGATCACGCTGGTCGAGCACCTCCATGCGCTCGCGCGGGGCAAGGTGCCCGCCCCGTCCGCCGCCCGCCCGGAGACCACGCCGCAGAAGACCCCGGAGCCCAGCTCGTGACTCAGCCCCCGGCAACCCCCGCCGGCTGCCCCGTCCCGCACGGCCGCACGCCGCTCTCCGGCCCCCGGTTCCAGACCGAACCGACCCGGCTGTACCGGGAGATGCGCCGTGACCACGGAGCCGTGGCGCCTGTCGTCCTCGACGGCGACGTACCCGCCTGGCTCGTCCTCGGCTACCGCGAAGTGCACCAGCTGACCAGCGACCCGGTGCTGTTCAGCCGCGACTCCGACCTGTGGAACCAGTGGGACCGCATCCCGGACGACTGGCCGCTGCTGCCGATGATCGGCCACAAGCAGCCGTCGATCCTGTACACGGTCGGCCCGCGCCACACCGAGCGCGCCGCGATGATCAGCAACGCGCTGGAGGCCGTCGACCCGTTCGCGCTCAAGCGGTACGCGGAGGACTTCGCGGACACGCTCATCGACCGGTTCTGCTCCAAGAGCGAGACCGACATCATCGCCGACTACGCGATGCTGCTCCCGGCGCTCGTCCTGGCGAAGATCTACGGCCTCGGCAGCGAGCCCGGATATGCGCTCGTCGGTTCGATCAACGACATGATCGACGGCCGGGAGCGCGCGCTGGCCGGGCAGCAGCACCTCGCCTCGTCCGTGGCCGGTCTGCTGGCCGACAAGCGCGCCGTGCCCGGCGACGACGTCGCCACCCGGATGCTCGCCGACCCCGGCGGCTTCACCGACGAGGAAATCGCCCAGGACCTGATGGTCATGGTGGCCGCCGGCCACCAGCCGACCGCCGACTGGATGGGCAACTCGCTGCGGCTGATGCTCACCGACGACCGGTTCGCCGCGTCCCTGTCGGGCGGTCGGCACAGCGTCGCCGAGGCCATGAACGAGGTCCTCTGGGAGGACACCCCGACGCAGAACGTGGCGGGCCGCTGGGCGTCGCGCGACACCCACCTCGGCGGCCGCCACATCCAGGCGGGCGACCTGCTGCTGCTCGGCATCGCCGCCGCCAACGGGGACCCGCAGGTCCGCACCGACGGTTCGTCACTGACCGGCGGCAACAACGCGTTTCTCTCCTTCGGCCACGGCGAGCACCGCTGCCCGTTCCCGGCCCAGGAGACCGCCGAGGTCATCGCCCGTACCGGCATCGAGGTGCTGCTGGACCGGCTGCCGGACCTCGACCTCGCCGTCCCCGCCGAAGAGCTGACCCGGCGCCCGTCCCCCTGGCTGCGGGGTCTGACGGACCTGCCCGTGACGTTCACTCCCACTCCCGCCCTTGGAGGCCAGAGATGACCCGCATCACCCTTGACCCCTTCGTCACCGATCTCGACGGCGAGAGCGCCCGGCTGCGCGCGGCGGGCCCGCTCGCCGAGGTGGAGCTGCCGGGCGGAGTGCACTGCTACGCGGTCACCCACCACGCCGAGGCGCGGCAGCTGCTCACCGACAGCCGGGTGGTCAAGGACATCAACGTGTGGACCGCCTGGCAGCGCGGCGAGATACCGATGGACTGGCCGCTGATCGGCCTCGCCAACCCGGGCCGCTCCATGCTGACGGTCGACGGCTCGGACCACCGCCGGCTGCGCACCCTGGTCGCGCAGGCGCTGACCGTGAAGCGGGTGGAGCGGCTGCGGGCCGGCATCGAGGCGCTGACGACGGCGAGCCTGGACCGGCTGTCGGCGCTGCCCCGGGGCGAGCAGATCGACCTGAAGGCGGAGTTCGCCTACCCGCTGCCGATGAACGTGATCAGCGAACTGATGGGCGTGGACGGCGCCGACCACCCGCGGCTGAAGGAGCTCTTCGAGAAGTTCTTCTCGACGCAGACGCCGCCGGAGGAGGTCCCGCAGATGATGGCGGACCTCGGCGCCCTCTTCAAGAAGATCGTCGACGCCAAGCGCGAGAACCCGGGTGACGATCTGACGAGCGCCCTGATCGCGGCCTCCGAGGACGGCGACCACCTCACCGACGAGGAGATCGTCAACACCCTCCAGCTGATCATCGCGGCCGGTCACGAGACGACGATCAGCCTGATCGTGAACGCGGTCGTCGCACTCCAGACCCACCCCGAGCAGCGCAAGCAGGTGCTCGGCGGGGAGGTCCCGTGGGAGAACGTGATCGAGGAGACCCTGCGCTGGAACACCCCGACCTCGCATGTGCTGATCCGGTTCGCCACGGAGGACGTCGAGGTCGGCGACAAGGTGCTGCCGAAGGGCGAGGCGCTGATCGTCTCCTTCGGTGCGCTGGGCCGCGACGAGGCGCAGTACGGGCCGACCGCCGGTGACTTCGACGTCACCCGCTCCCCCAACCGCCACATCGCGTTCGGCCACGGGCCGCATGTGTGCCCGGGTGCCGCACTGTCGCGGCTGGAGGCGGGGGTGGCGCTGCCCGCACTGTACGAGCGGTTCCCGGATCTGGAGCTCGCCGTCCCGGCCTCCGAGCTGCGGAACAAGCCGATCGTCACCCAGAACGACCTGTACGACCTGCCGGTCGAGCTGGGCTGATCCGCCGTTCGAGGTGGTCCACGGGCCGGAGCGGGTGTCTCATCGGACGGACACGGTCCTCGACCGTGTCCATGAAGTACTACGCTCCGGTTCGTGGCCGATATCCAGATTCCCGCTGACATCAAGCCCTCCGACGGACGCTTCGGCGCCGGTCCTTCCAAGGTGCGGACGGAGGCGCTCGACGCGCTGGCCGCCACCGGAACGTCTCTTCTCGGTACGTCCCACCGCCAGGCCCCGGTCAAGAACCTGGTCGGCTCGGTGCGTCAGGGTGTACGCGACCTCTTCTCCCTCCCCGAGGGCTACGAGGTGATCCTGGGCAACGGCGGCTCCACCGCCTTCTGGGACATCGCGACGCACGGTCTGATCGAGACGAAGTCCCAGCACCTCAACTTCGGCGAGTTCTCGTCGAAGTTCACGAAGGCCGCCCAGCTCGCCCCGTGGCTCGCCGACCCGAGCGTCATCGCCTCCGACCCGGGCACCCACCCGGACCCGCAGGCCGAGGCGGGTGTCGACGTCTACGCGTTCACGCACAACGAGACGTCGACCGGTGTCGCCATGCAAGTCAAGCGCGTCGCGGGCGCCGACGAGGGCTCCCTCGTCGTGGTGGACGCCACCTCCGGCGCCGGTGGTCTGCCGGTCGACATCACCGAGACGGACGTCTACTACTTCGGGCCGCAGAAGTCCTTCGCCGCCGACGGCGGTCTGTGGATCGCCGTGTTCTCCCCGGCGGCCCTGGAGCGCGCCGCACGCATCCACGCCTCCGGCCGGCACATCCCGGAGTTCTTCTCCCTGCCGACGGCGATCGACAACTCCCTGAAGAACCAGACGTACAACACCCCGGCCCTGGCCACGCTGTTCCTCCTGAACGAGCAGCTGACCTGGCTGAACACCCAGGGCGGCCTGGACTTCTCGACCGGCCGCACCGCAACGTCGGCGCGGAACCTGTACGGCTGGGCGGAGGAGTCGAAGTACGCGACCCCGTTCGTCACCGACCCGGCGAAGCGCTCGCAGGTCATCGGCACGATCGACTTCGCGGACGAGATCGACGCTTCGGCGATCGCCAAGGTGCTGCGCGCCAACGGCATCGTCGACACGGAGCCGTACCGCAAGCTGGGCCGCAATCAGCTGCGTGTCGCGATGTTCCCGGCGATCGACCCGGCGGACGTGCTGGCCCTGACGGCCTGCATCGACTACGTGATCGAGAAGCTGTAACGATCAGCTGTACGTCTCCGAGGGGCCCCTGGTGCGGATCCGGACCTGGGGCCCCTCGCCGTTCCTCACCCCGCCGCCGCCAGGACCGCCCGGAGCCGGCCGATCCCTTCCTCCCACGGCTCCCCGTGCCCGCCCTCGCTCCACAGCTCCAGCAGCTCGGACGGCTCGGTCACCACCCGGTCGAGGGCCTGGACTGCAAGGCCCCGAAGCTCCGAGGGAAGGTCCGGAACCGGCTCGTCCGGCCCGTACGGGGTCGTCACGGGCTCCCCGCCCGGGCACTGCGCGGCCACCAGGGCGGCCGCCGCCACGGCCACGACGGCCTCGTCGGAGTCGAGGTAGTCCGTGGTCCCGACGACGACCGTCAGAGCATCCCGGATCAGCTCGGCACGCTTGCCCCGCGGGGCGTCGTCCAGGTCCCCCGCGAAGTCCGCTGCGGTGTCGCTGTCGAAATGACCGATGTCCCAGGTGCCCATGTCTTTCCTTCCTCGACGGTCCGGCCATCCTCGCAAATACCACTGACAACGGGCCTGTCAGTGCGCGTTGTTACCGTCCTCGCATGACAAGGACCGTGCCGTACACCGGCGGCGAGAAGGACTCCCTGCACATCGCACTCGACCGGCACCGTGACGCGGTGCTGTGGAAGCTCGACGGCCTCGACGACGAGCAGTTGCGCCGCCCGATGACCCCGACGGGCACGAATCTGCTGGGCCTGGTCAAGCATCTGGCGACAGTCGAGTACGGCTGGTTCTGCACGACGTTCGGCCGCGAGACGGAGAAGCTCTGGTTCGACGCGTCCACGGAGGACATGACGGTCGCCCCGGGCGAGACGACCGCCGGCATCCTGGCCTTCTACGCCCGCGCCCGCGCCGCAGCGGACCGTGCGACAGAGGAGATCCCGCTCGACGCGATCGGCACGGCGTGGGACGGGCGGAAGGTGTCGATGCGCTGGGTACTCATCCACATGCTGGAGGACGTCGTGCGGCACGCCGGGCACATGGACATCGTCCGCGAACTGATCGACGGGGCGACGGGCACGCACCCACCTGCGGCCGCCGTGCAGGCCCGGCCCGCCGCCATCGGCACCGAGGTCACCCTCGACGTCGCGGAGCGGCTCAAGGCCGGGCCGTACCGGAAGTGACGTCCGTGCGGCGCCACCGCCGCTCCCCGTCCTCCCACGCGTCGGTGGGGGCGAGTCCCGCCGCCGCTGCCACCGCGGCGGATGCGGCGTGGTCGGGGTGGATGTGCGCGACGACCGTACGGACCGTGCCCCCGGCCAGCAGGTGCGTCACCAGACCGGCCGCCGCCTCCTTGGCGTAGCCCGAACCCTGCCACTCGGTGCCGATGACCCAGGCGATCTCGGCCTGCGGGCCCGTCACCGTGGCCTGGACCCAGCCCGCCAGGCGGCCGTCGGTGCGGACCCGGAGCACCCAGTTCCACCAGTGCGCGGCAGGGCCGGGGGAGCCGGATTCCCAGCGGGTGTAGCGGGCCCGGAGGGTGTCGAGGTCCTCCGGGGCGCCGCCCGTGTAGGTGTGCAGGGCCGGGTCGGCGAGGACCTTTGCCATCTCCTCGGCGTGCGCGGCTCGCAGCGGCAGCGCGTCGAGCCGCTCGGTGGAGAAGGCCTCGGGCCCGTGGTTCGTCATAGCCCCCGACCCTACGTGCGGCGCGTCGGGGGCCGGCTCGGGGCCCGGGACGTGCGCCGACGGGGGCGGGTGCGGTCGGTCAGCCGCGCTTGCGGCGCCGGTTCATGAAGACGAGTGCGCCCACCGCGGCGAGCACCGCCGCTCCGACCAGCGTGCTGCCCTTCACCTCACTGCCGTCCCCGCCCGCGCCGTCGGCGGACGACGACGCGCCGCCGCCGTCCTTCGACGGCGACTTGGAGTCGCTGCCGTTCCCGTGCGCTCCTGCGATGTCCACCCGTACCACCTCGCTCCGCGCGCCCTCCGAGCCGAACATGAGCGCCGAGCCGTCCGCCGTGTACGTCACGGACTCGGCCTGCCCCTGCAGCGGTACGTCGACGCGGTGGTCGGCGCCGAGCCGTCCGTCCTTGAACGCGTAGCCACGGGCGCTGAAGTAGGACCGCAGCACCAGTTCCTTCCCGTCCGGCGAGAACGCCCCGTCCGTCACCCATGGCACCTCCCCCACCCGCCGGAACACATTGGTCCGGCCGGTGGTGAGCTGCGCGGGTCCTTCGTACAGTCCGCCGCCGTTCTCGTTCTTCGAGGCGATGTAGACCCGGCCGGTCTTCGGGTGGACCATCAGCGCCTCGGCGTTGCGGGCCCCGTCCGCGTACTTGACGTCGAACTGGGTCGCCCGGACCGTCGCGTCCTTCAGCACCTTCGGTTCGGGGAACCGGTAGATCCAGACGTGGTCCCAGCTGCCGTTCAGGTTGTCGCCGATGTCGCCGACGTACAGATCGCCGTCGGGCCCGAGCGAGATCGCCTCCACATCGCGCGGCGCGCCGACCCCGCGCATGGTGATCCGTGCGACGGTCTTCCCGGTCCGGGAGTCGACGGCGTAGATGTACGGACCGTCCTCGCTGTCGTTGTGCGTCCAGTAGATGCCCGGGTGGGCGCGGCTGGCGGCGAGGCCGCTGGACTCGGTGATCCGGGGGTCGTCGATCGTGAAGCTGCGGTCGGCAGCTCCGTCGTCGGCCGTGGCCGGGGTCGCGGCCACGGCCGCACCGGCGAGGACGAGCAGCGCGGCGGCGCCGGAGACAGTCAGATACGAACGCATGGGGCCAAGTGTCCATCGTCACGTCGCAGCCCGGCGCGTTGATCCGCCATGATGTCGCCATGCGTTTCATGTTCGTCGGCGATTCCATGACCATCGGGCGCGCCGGCGACTTCACCTGGCGCTACCGCATGTGGCAGCACCTCGAAGCGGCCTTCGACGGCCCGTACGAGATCGTCGGCCCGCGCACCGAGCTGTACGACACCGTGACGAACACCCCGGTCTCGCACGCGTACGGCGACCCGGATTTCCCCGCCGGGGCCCGCCGCCATCTGGCGGGCTGGGGCGAGGGGTGGCTGCACATGGCCCCGGTGATCGCGGACACGGTCACCGCGACCCGCGCGGACGTGCTGCTCGTCTCGCTCGGCCTGATAGACCTCGGGTTCTATACGGACAGCGAGCAGACCGCCGCGAACGTACGGGTGTTCGTCGAGGCCGCCCGCACCGCCGCACCGCGCATCAGGGCTGTGTTCCTGCCCGTGATACCGAACGTCCGGGCCGAGTCCGATGCCCCGTTCGCCGCCGAGTGCGACCGCTTCAACGAACTGCTGGCGAAGGCCGTCGCCGATCTCGACGAGCCGGCGTCCCCGATCCTGCTGGCGTCGCGCCCGGCCGCGTACGACATCCACCGGGACACCTACGACGGTACGCACCCGGGCCCGACGGGCGAACAGAAACTGGCCGCGGCGTTCGCCGACGCGATGCACCAGGCGTGGGGCATGGGCGGTCCCTACCTGTCCAGCCCGTCCGGCGACTGAGGACAGCCGCCCCCCAGGCGCCCGGACCCCCTCACCGCCCTGCGGGACGGGCCCGCACATGCATCCGTTCGCCCTGGCTCCCGAACAGGCTGAGGAACTCGACCGGCTCCGGCCCCGCGCAGCCCCACGCATGGGGCGTACGGGTGTCGAACTCCACCACCTCCCCGGCGGTGAGTACGAGATCGTGCTCGCCCAGCACCAGCCGCAGCCGCCCGGCCAGCACATACAGCCACTCGTAGCCCTCGTGCACCCGCTGCTCCAGCGGCCCGGTCGCGCCTCGCCCGCCGGGAATGATCTGCTTGTACGCGTGCAGCCCGCCGAGGTGACGGGTCAGCGGCATGAAGGTCATGCCGTTACGGGTGAAGGGGCGCAGGTGAACGCGGGGGTCCCCGGTGGGCGGGGCGCCGACGAGTTCGTCCAGCTGTACGCCGTACGCCTTGGCGAGCGGCAGCAGGAGTTCCAGGGTCGGTCGGCGGTGACCGGACTCCAGCCGGGAGAGCGTGCTGAGCGAGATGCCGGTCGTACCGCTCAGCTGGGCCAGGGTCGTGCCGCGGTCCAGGCGCAGGACCCGCAGTCTCGGACCGACACCGGCCAGGACCGCGGTGAAACCGTCTGCGTCCGCCTCTTCTTCTCCTGCTGCCTTCGCGCCCTGCGTCATGCCCCATTTGCCGTCCCGGCAAGTGAAGTTGTCAAGTCGCGTGGTCACGGCGAACGGTCACGGCGAACCCAGCATGATCAGGGAGAGCCGCGTCAGCTCCTCGGTCAGCCAGTCGGGCGTGACCTGGCGCGGGCGCCGGCCGTGGTGGGCGAGGAGCTCATCGACCGAGTGGGTCATCACCATGACCGCGACCCGCTGGTCGCCGTCCCCCACCTCACCCCGCTCCGCGGCACGCTCGGCCTCGCAGGTCAGGAACTCGGACCACATCGTCCGCCACATCGCGAGATGGTCGTCCACCGTACGGCTCACGCCCAGCACTTCGACGAACGCCACCCGCGCGGCGCGCGGATCCTCCGTGACGGCCCGCACATAGGCGTCGAAGAGCCGACGGAACCGCTCCTCGGTCGAGCACTCGTCCATGCCGTCGGAGAGCAGGACCGCCTCGGACGCGCGCAGTCCGCGGGTCGCCACCTCGTCGTACAGCGCGATCAACAGCGCCTCCCGCGAGGTGAACTGCTGAGAGAAGGCCCGGACCGGCACTTTCGCCTCGGCGCAGAGTTGCTCGACGGTCGTGTGCGCGTAGCCGTACGCGGCGAACAGGGCTCGTCCGGCCCGCAACAGCCGGCCGCGCCACTGCGCACGGTCCTCGACCATCGCATGGACCGTCCCGACCGCCTCGTCCGTCCCTGTTCCGCGGCTCACCAGGGCATCCACCACAGGTCCTCTTTCGTCGGCCCCGACATCCCGGCTCGGGGCGGCAACCCAGGAAACGCCGCCATTCTCCTCGTTTCGCCCCACAGCCGGAGGATTCGCCACGCCTTCGGGGACCGCGGATCGACAGGTGATCCGAGGCTGCCCCAACTCCGGTCGGGCGCCGCACTCTTGTGGTCGGCAAGGTGCGGCGCGGGCTCAGCCGCCCGAGTCGGAGGCGACGGCGTTGCGCCGAACGGTGAGGTCCGGAGTCATGGTGTCCAATCGGCGCAGACAGTCGCGACACATGCATCTGCAGGACGACCACGAGCACGGTGTTGATCACCAGGAAGACCGGGACGAAGGTGTGCGGCGCGTCCGTATATCAACAGGACTGCGGGCGGGTGCGTGCCCGGAGCGAGGCGGGTAAGCATCCGGGGCACCGCTTGGACCGCCTTCCTGGGATACGCCACCGCTCCATAGGGTGGGTCAGGACCTCACCGAGCGGGCGGCCGCGCTGCTCTCGCTCGGCCGCGTCTTCGAAGCCGAGGCGCTGCTGGCCGAACGTCTGGCCCAGGACCCCGAGGACGTCCGCGCCTGGGGGCAGTTGGGCTGCTGTCATCTGCGTGCCGACGAGTTCGAGAAGGCCGTCGAGGCGACCGGGTCGGCCCTGGCGATCGACCCGGAGTACGTCGACGCGCTGATCGTACGGACCTATGGGCTGCGCAGACTTCGGCGCACCGACGAGTCCCTCGCGGCGGCGCAGGAGGCGGTGCGGCTGGGCCCGGAGGAGATCGGGGCGTACTCCGCGCTGTGGAAGGCCGCCCTCCTCAACGGCCGGAGCGACCTCGGCACGAGGGCGGTGCGCGAGGTGCTGCGTATCGATCCCGCCAACACGTGGGCGCTGCGCGAGCACGCGGACAGTCAGGCCGCGGCGCCCGGGGTGGAGCCGAAACAGCGGGCGGAGGTGTACGCGTCGGCGCTGGCCGCGGACCCGTCGTCGTCGGGGCTGCGCCTGGGGCTGGACCGGGCGGTGTTCCGGATGCTGCGCGGCACCCGGTGGCTCGCCGTGCTGAGTCTGGTGCCGGCGGGTGGGGCGATCAACCTGTTCCCGTCCGGCGGGGACGGCCCCGAACTGCCCCTGCCGCTCGGCACCCGGCTCTACGCGCTGGCGCTGATCGGCGCGATCTGGGCGGTCGGCGCGTGGCGACGGTACCGGAAGCTGCGTGCGGGGGTGCAGCTGAGCGTGCGGTCGCTGGTCCGGCGGATGTTCTGGGCACGCCTGGTGCTGGTGCAGGCGGCGCTGGGGACGCTCTGCGCGGTGGCCGTCGTGGCGGTGCCGTGGACGGACCGGGGCGTTCCGCAGGTGGTGTTCTGGGTGGGGCTCGGGCCGACGCTGCTGACGATCTGGTTCGACCGTCCGCGCACGCGGTGACTCAGCGGGCCAGTCGGCCGAGCAGCGACCCTGCGGCGACGATGCCGACGAGCACGGCGAAGGCGAGTACCGCGAAGTCGAGCCCCAGGTGGGCCGGCGTACCGATGAGCAGCCCGCGCAGGGCGTCCACCTGGTAACTCAGCGGGTTCACCTTGCTGATGGCCTGGAGCCAGCCCGGCATCAGGGCGACCGGGTACAGCGCGTTGGACGCGAAGAACAGCGGCATGGTGATGGCCTGACCGATACCCATCAAGCGGTCGCGGGTCAGGACGATCCCGGCGATCGACATCGACAGGCAGGAGAAGAATGCCGAGGCGAGGACGACGACCACGGCCACGCCGAGCAGCCGCAGTGGGTTCCAGGTCATGCCGACGCCGATCAGCGCGGCGATCACGATGACGACCGCCGCCTGGATCAGGGCTTTCACCCCGGCGGCGAAGGCCTTGCCGGTCACCAGGGCGGTCCGGGGCGTCGGTGTGACCATGAGTTTGGTGAGGACGCCCGAGTCCCGCTCCCAGATGATCATGATGCCGTAGAAGATCGCGATGAACATGGCGGACTGGGCGATGATGCCGGGCGCCAGGAAGTCGAGATAGGGGACGCCGCCGGTGGGGATGGCGTGGATACGGGAGAACGTCACACCGAAGATCAGCAGCCAGAGCGCGGGCTGCACGGCGCGGGTGTAGATCTCGGTGCGGTCGTGGCGCAGCTTCTGCATTTCGACGACGCACATCGCGGTGATGCGTGCGGGGACGACGCGCCAGCCGGTGCGGGGTGGCGGCGGGTCCAGCAGGAGAGCGAACCGCTGATCGGGCGAGCCGGGTTCAGCCGAGGCGTGATGCGGTGCGACGGGTACGGCGGACATCGCGGAACGCTCCTTTCCCTTCGTCGGAACCGGAACCGGAGCCGGGGTCGTCCAGGCCGCTTCCGGAGTGGTATCGGAAGACGTCTTCCAGCGTCGGCGGCAGGGCGGTCTCGCCGGACTCCTGGCGGTGCGCGATCAGTTCGGCCTTGAGCTCGGCGGGCGTGCCGAGCGCGCGGAGTCTGCCGAGGTGCATGAGGGCGAGCCGGTCGCAGCGTTGATCGGCCTCGTCCATGGAGTGGGTGGTGACCAGCACGGTCATCCCGGTGCCGGTCCGGATCTCGGTGATGCGGTCCCAGACGCTGTCGCGCGCGATCGGGTCCAGGCCGATGGTCGGCTCGTCCAGGATCATCAGGCGGGGCGCGC
This sequence comes from Streptomyces sp. NPDC005181, assembly GCF_040608395.1. Classification (NCBI taxonomy): domain Bacteria; kingdom Bacillati; phylum Actinomycetota; class Actinomycetes; order Kitasatosporales; family Streptomycetaceae; genus Streptomyces; species Streptomyces sp. NPDC005181. The sequence goes on along the minus strand of NZ_JBEXID010000021.1, from coordinate 11,228 downwards.
TGACCAGGGCCTGGGCCAGTTCGAGGCGGCGCACCATGCCGCCGGAGTACGTGGCGGCGAGCCGGTTCGCAACCTCGCCGAGGCCGACCGCGTCCAGCGCCTGTCCGACGCGGGCCGCGCGCTGGCGGCGGGGCACGTCGAAGACGCGGGCGAAGAGCTGGACGTTCTCCCGGCCGGTGAGGCTCGCATCGGCCGACAGTTGCTGCGGTACGTAACCGAGCAGGCGCCGCACGGCCATCTTCTGCCGGGCCGCGTCGTGGCCGAACACCTCGATGACACCGGACGGCACGGGCAGCAGGGTGGTGATCGCGCGCATGGTGGTCGTCTTGCCCGCGCCGTTGGGCCCGAGGAGGCCGAAGACCTCGCCGGGGCGGACCACCAGGTCCAGGCCGTCGACGGCTTTCGACGTACCGAAGGAGTAGGTCAGACCGGTGCAGCTGAGAGCGGGGGTCATAAGGGCTCCTCCCCTTCGCGCAGTGACTCGGCGAGTCTGCGCAGCGACGGGAGCGCGGCGGTCAGCGCGGTCCGGTCGGCCGCGTCGAGCTTCGCGACGTGTTCGCGGAAGAGCGCGTCGCGCCGGGCACGCCACTCGCGCAACCGCGCGACGCCTGCGGGGGTCGGGTACAGCAGCGCGGCACGCCCGTCGCCGGGATCGGTCTCACGTCGCAACAGCCCCTCCCTGACCAGATGGTTGACCAGGGTGCTGACGGAGTTGGCCGCCAGGCAGAGGTCGTGCGCGGCGGCGGAGACCCGGATGCCGGGTTCGACGGCGACGAGACGGAGCAGTTCGGCGTGCGCCCCACGCAGCCGGGGTGTGGGCAGCCCGCTCCACAGCCTTCGCCGGGCGAGCCTCTGGATGCGGGGCAGAAGTCCGGCGAGCTCGTCAGGTAGATCACCCGCCGCCATGCAGCCATTTTAGCTCTGTGTGCGAGGTATCGGCCCTGCACAGGGCGAGGCCGGGCCGGTGAGTTCACCGAGCGTCTCCGCGGGGCGGCAGCCGACCGGGACCCGGCCGAGCTCATCGCGATCGTCGCAGGCGCCGAGTGGACCGCGGCGCGCTCAAAGCTCCGGGAACCGCTCCCCGCACCTGCTGCAGAACACCGGCGCCGGATCCGCCGAGAGGCGGCCGCAGTCGGAACAGACCCGGTCCAGCATGCAGGGCCCCTCGCCGCCTTCGTGCGTGACCGGAGCCTCGGCCGAGGGCTTGATGGTCATGCCCGGCCGACGACGGTGGACGGTCAGATACGCCAGTCCCTGCGGACCCGCCACGAGGGCGCGGCGGGACGTGCGGGGCAGCCAGACGACCGTGGTGGGGGCGAGCTCCAGGGCCTCCGCGCCTGTGACCGCGCGGCCGCTGCCCGCAATGACGACGAGGAACACGTCGAGGACGTCCTCCTGATGCTCACCCACCTCGGCGCCCGGCGGCAGGCGCACCAGATTGGCATCCAGCTCCCGCCCGGACTCGGCCAGTTGCCAGAGCGCGCCGCGCTGGTCGGGCCCGGCGGTGGCGAGCAGTCGGTCGAGTACGGCCAGTACCTGGGCAGTGGAGTTCACAGCAGCCACGCTACGCCCCGCCATAAGGTGAGCCCTTTGGCCCGGACCAGAAGGACACCGCCATGGACCGCAAGCCCGACGAGAAGTACCCGCTGTTCGAACCGTACGACCAGGGAATGCTCGATGTCGGTGACGGCCACCTCGTGTACTGGGAGGTCTGCGGCAATCCGGACGGCAAGCCCGCGCTCGTCGTCCACGGCGGCCCGGGGTCCGGGTGCGGCGCGCACACCCGGCAGTACTTCGACCCGGACCGGTACCGGGTCGTCCTCTTCGACCAGCGGGGCTGCGGCCGGTCGACCCCACACGCGAGCGACCCGGCCGCCGACATGCAGCACAACACCACCGCCCACCTCATCGCCGACATGGAGCGGCTGCGCGTCCACCTCGGGATCGGGAAGTGGCTGCTTTACGGGGGGTCCTGGGGGTCCACCCTGATCCTGGCGTACACCGAGGAGCATCCGGAGCGGGTCTCCGAGATCGTGATCCCGGCCGTCACGACGACCCGGCGCAGCGAGATCGACTGGCTGTACCGCGGGGCCGGACAGATCTTCCCGGAGGCGTGGGACCTGTTCCGGGCGGGCGTCCCGGAGGCTGCCGGGGACAGTGACCTGGTGGCCGCGTACGCGCGCCGGATGGAGAGCCCGGACGCCGCGGTACGGGCGAAGGCCACAGCCGACTGGTGTGCCTGGGAGGACGCGGTGCTCTCCCAGGAGACGTACACGGGGCCGCCCCCCTACAGCGGCCGGCCGGGCAAGGCGCAGCAGGCGCTGGTGCGGATCTGCTCGCACTACTTCTCCCACGGCGCCTGGCTGGAGGAGGGGCAGCTGATCCGGAACGCCGGCCGCCTGGCCGGGATCCCGGGGGTGCTGGTGCACGGCCGGTTCGACCTCGGCGGCCCGCTGACCACCGCCTGGGAGCTGGCGAAGGCATGGCCGGACGCGGAACTGACCGTGATCGACGGGGCGGGGCATCTGGGCGGGCCGTCGACCACCCGGGCGGTGCTGGACGCGCTGGACCGGTTCGCCGCGCAGTAACGGGCGGGCGGTCCGCTCGGCCGGAATCGGCAATGCCCGCTGGGCAGCCCGCCGCGCACTGAGGTGGATCTTGCTCCGCTCGCCGGAATTGCCGTGGCGTTCCCCCAACCTGCCGCCGAGCCGACGGAACCTGATCTTCCCACCCCCTCCTCCCAAGGGATACGACGTGAGATCGCGGCGAAGACTCTGGGTCACGGCTGCTGTCGCAACGACAGCTGTGACCGGTGTCCTGGTGTTCCAGGGCATGACCGGTGATTCCGACGACAGTGCCGACAGCAAGGCCGGGCCGGTCAGGGCCGAGGTACGCAAGGCGGCGCTGAAGGTGTCCGCCGACGGCAGTTCCGCGGTGCTCGGCAGACGGGACACCGACCCGTTCAGCATGCTCGGCGTCACCTGGACCGACCCGTCGGCCAAGGTGTCCGGATCGGTAGAGGTGCGGACGCGGTCCGCCGCCGACGGGACCTGGACGTCCTGGCTGCCCCTCGAAACCGGCGTGGACGGGCATACGGAGACCGGCCGCCCCGGTGTGCGCGGAGCCACCGAACCGCGCTGGGTCGGGCCGTCCGACGGCGTCGAGGTGCGGGTGACGGCGGACGACGAGGTCTCCGCCGAGCTCCCGACGGGTCTGCGGCTGGACACCGTCGACCCCGGGAAGAACCCCGGCAGGAGCTCGGGCGGCAGTTCCGCGCGGAACGCGGACCCGGCCGCTTTCGTCGCCGCCGCGCCCGAGGCAACCGATGCCTCGTCACCGGCCGCCGAGCCCACGGTGTCCGAGCCTTCGCCGTCCGCGTCGGTGTCGCAGAGCCCCGCCGTCAAGGAGCGCGCCACGCCCCCGCCGGCCGGGAGCACCTCGCCGTCCCCGACGCTGCCGCCCGCACCGCCGTCCACGGTGCCCCGGCCGCCGATCACGTCCCGCGCGGGCTGGGGCGCCGACGAGTCGATCAGCCCGGAAGCGCCGGAGTACAACGGCGCGGTCAAGGCCGTCTTCGTCCACCACACCGCGCAGACCAGCGACTACTCCTGCGCCGACTCCCCCGCGATCGTCCGCGGCCTGTACGCGTACCACGTGAAGAGCAACGGCTGGAAGGACATCGGCTACAACTTCGTGGTCGACAGGTGCGGGACCCTCTTCGAGGGCCGTAAGGGCGGCGTGGACCGGCCCGTCCTCGGCGCGCACACGTACGGCTTCAACCGGGAGTCGGCCGGTATCGCGGTCATCGGCACCTACACGAACGCCGGCGCGTCGACCGCCGCGCTCACCTCGGTGGCCCGGGTCGCCGCGTGGAAGCTCGGCCAGTACAAGGTCGACCCGGCGGGCACCACGATGCTCACCGCGGGCGCCACGGGCAACAACTACGCCGGCACGAAGTTCATCTCGGGAACGCAGTACTCGTTCAAGACGATCTCCGGCCACCGCGACGGCTACAACACCGAGTGCCCCGGCACCAAGCTCTACGGCCAGCTGCCGACCATCCGCAGCTACGCGGCCGGGCCCGTCACCGGACTGGCCATCAAGTCCGTGACCGGCGCCGGAGTGTCCGGCACGACGTACTACACCAAGTCCGCGATCACCGTGGGCTGGACGGCGACCACACCGAGCGCCCTGATCTCCAAGTACGAGCTGCTGGTCGACGGCAGGAGCGTCGCCACGACCGGGTCCACCGCCACCTCGGCGAAGGCCACGCTCGGCGTCGGCACCCACAAGATCCAGGTCCGCGCCACGCACCAGTCGGGGAAGACGGCCACGTCCGCGGCCGCGACCGTGATCGCCGATCAGACAGCTCCCACGTTCACCACCAAGCCGAACCTCGCCCTGCGCACCGGCACGGTGAACACCACCGTCGTCCCGCTCACCCTGAAGTGGAAGGCGACCGACGCCGCGTCCCTGAAGGAGGTCCGGCTGACCGCCCCGGTCGCCAAGACCTACGGGCCGACCACCACGAGCGCCTCGCACACCGCCAAGTCCGGCGTGGCGACCGCCTGGTCCATGACCGCGTACGACCTCGCGGGCAACACCGCGGCCGCCTCCGTCTCCGGCACCCCGGTCATCCTCCAGGAGACCTCGGCCACGAAGACCGGCACCTGGACGACGAAGTCGTCGTCCAGCTACCTCGGCGGCAAGTCGTACTCCAGCTCGTCCAAGGGCGCGAGCCTGACCTGGACGTTCACCGGCCGGTCGGCCGCCTGGGTGGTCTCGCGCGCCAGTATGTCCGGCCAGGCGTACGTGTATGTCGACGGCACGAAGGTGGCCACGGTCGACCTGAAGTCGTCCACCACCAAGTACCGCGACGCGCTGTGGACGAAGAGCTGGTCCACGAGCGCCAAGCACACGGTCAAGATCGTCGTCGTCGCCACCTCGGGGCGGCCGGCGATCACCACCGACGGCCTGGTCTACCTCAAGTAGCCACCACGCACGATGACCTGAGCCCGGCTCCGCGCTTGCGCCGCAGAGCCGGGCTCAGGTGTTCACACGAAGGCGCGCCGACTCACCAGGCGAAGGCCTCCGGTGACGGGCCGGGGCCCGGGAAGATCTCGTCCAGGGCGGCCAGCACCTCGTCCGACAGCTCCAGGTCCACGGCGCGCACCGCCGAGTCCAGCTGCTCACGCGTACGCGGGCCGGAGATCGGTCCTGTCACACCCGGACGGGTCAGCAGCCAGGCCAGGCCCACCTCGCCGGGCTCCAGACCGTGCTTCTCCAGCAGGTCCTCGTACGCCTGGATCTGCGCGCGCACCGTGGTGTTGGCGAGCGCGTCCGCGGACCGGCCGGACGCCGAACGGGCCGCGCCGCCCTCGCGCTCCTTGCGGATCACACCGCCGAGCAGTCCACCGTGCAGCGGGGACCACGGGATGACACCGAGGCCGTACTCCTGCGCGGCCGGGATGACCTCCATCTCGGCGCGGCGTTCGGCGAGGTTGTACAGGCACTGCTCGCTGACCAGACCGTACGAGCCGAGGCGCTTGGCGGTCTCGTTGGTCTGGGCGATCTTCCAGCCGGCAAAGTTGGACGAGCCGGCGTAGAGGATCTTGCCCTGCTGGATCAGGACGTCGATGGCCTGCCAGATCTCCTCGACCGGGGTGGCACGGTCGATGTGGTGGAACTGGTACAGGTCGATGTGGTCCGTCTGCAGCCGCTTGAGGCTGGCGTCGACGGCGCGCCGGATGTTGAGCGCGGAGAGCTTGTGGTGGTTGGGCCAGGCATCGCCGTCCGCGGCCATGTTCCCGTACACCTTCGTGGCGAGTACGACCTTGTCGCGGCGTTCACCGCCCTTGGCGAACCAGGTGCCGAGGATCTCCTCCGTACGGCCCTTGTTCTCACCCCAGCCGTAGACATTGGCGGTTTCCAAGAATCCACTTTGACGCCGTACCTGTCGAGGTCGTAGCGTCACTGTCAGGTACCAAGGGGATGGGGAGAAGCAGTGGCAAGAGTCCTGGGAGTGGTCCGCCTGTCGAGGGTCTCGGACGAGACCACGTCGCCGGAGCGTCAGCGCCGGTCAATTCAACGCTGGGCCGACCAGGAAGGGCACGTCGTCGTCGGGTGGGTCGAGGACATCGACGTGTCCGGTGGTGTCGAACCCTGGAAGCGGCCCGATTTCGGCAAATGGCTACCGTCCACCATCGGCAAGGAAGTCAGCTCGATCGAGCACCGGATCGCGCTGGAGGAGTCCCGGGCCAACGAGTACGACATCATCTGCGCGCTGAAGTTGGACCGCCTCTCGCGGCGCGTCCTGCATGTGCACACCCTCGTGGAGTGGTGCGAGAGGAACGGCAAGGAGGTCGCCACCGTCGAGGACGGAATCAACCTCAGCACGCAGATGGGCAAGCTGCTGTTCAGCCTGATCGCCTCCTTCGCGGAAGGGGAGCTCGAAGCCATCAAGGCGCGGGCGAAGTCCTCCTACAACCACCTGGTGAAGGAGGGGCGCTGGCGGGGTGGCCGGACACCGTACGGCTACCGGGAGGAGAAGCAGGAGACCGGTAGCGGCTGGCGGCTGGTCGTGGACGACTACGGGACGGACACCGCCGGAACGCTGCGCGAGATCGTCCGCCGCCTCGTCGAGGGCGAGTCGGCGAACAGCATCGCCCAGTGGCTCAACGAGGACCCGACCAGGACTCCGACATCGCTCGACGCTCAGCTCATCAGGAACGGCAAGCCGCCGAAGGGCAGCCGCTGGACCGCTGCGAACACCTCCAAGGTGGTGCGCTCCCTGAACGTTCTCGGTCAGATGGAGGTGACCGAGGAGGTCGTCGTCGATGGCCGGAAGACGAAGCGAACGCGTGTCATCCGTGACGAGGAAGGGCGTCCTCTCCAGCGAGCAGAGCCGTTGATCACTCAGGAGGAGTGGGAGCTGGCGAACAGGAAGCTGGACGAGAACACCAGCAAGCGCAATGGGAACAGGAAGGGCGGCTCACCTCTCCTCAGGGTGGCGTTCTGCACCTGCGGCGAACCCGCCTACCGGGGTCCTGGACGGAGTTGGCCGTACTACCGGTGTGCCTCCCGCACCACGCACAAGCGGTGCCCGACGGGCAGTAAGGGCATCGCGGCGCACGTCCTGGAGGAAGTGATCGAGGAGGTCTTCCTTCGTGCGGCCGGTGACGTCGAGATCGTACGGAAGGTCTTCCGCCCCGGCACGGACTTCACCCGGGACATCGCGGAGGTCAACCGCGCTCTGACGGAACTCCGGGAGGACCGCGAAGCCGGTCTCTACTCCAGCGAGCTGGGCAAGCAGGAGTACCGGGACACCTACAAGCGGCTGGACGCACGGCGAGCGCAGTTGATGGCCCAGCCCACCCGCCCGGACACGTGGGAGGAGATCCCGACAGGCGAGACCTACCGGGAGCGGTGGGCAAAGCTGACGACCCAGCACGAGAAGGGCCGGGAACTCCGGGCCGCCGGCGTCAAGGCGATCCTCCACACCGAGCCGCTCCCGGCCATGACCGCCGCGCAGGCCATGTCCCCGGAGGGGCACGACGGTATGTGGCAGGAGGCAAACGGTCGCGTGCAGGTTCTGATCCCGATGGACTTCAAGCGCCGCATCCGCGACCTGGCGGCCGTACACAGCGAAAGCTGATCACCCCGCGGCTGTACGGCAGGAGGGCTCCTCGCGGGCCCTCCTGCGCTCTGTAGGATTCCTGCAAGGTCGCCGCCGTCGCTCCTGACCGCACGAGACCGAGCCCGAGCTCAAGGCTCTGGCATCACCTGTGAACAGACCACGCCGGCCGTGGCGGTCCACCCCCGCGAAGAAGAGGAGACACATGTCCCGCCGTCCGGCGGGGGTTATCGGCGTACCTGTGTGCGCCGCACAGGAAGGAGTCACGGACCTGTGACTATCAGTTTCGGCCACAACCTCCCGTGGGGTGGGGTCAATCCGCAGGAGTACAAGCGCAAGGCGCAGGACCTCCGGCACGGGCTTGCCTACCGCCTGCACTTCGCTGCGCTCGGGTGGGCCGACCGCCACGGTCATGCTGCCTTCGGCCCCGGCAAGCTGGCTGCGCTGCTCGGTAAGGACGGCAAGCCGTTGTCCGTCCAGAGCACGAACAACGCGATAGCTCGGGCGAAGCAGCTCGAACTTGTCTCCCCCAGTTCCGGAGCCGCCTGCCTGGTCCTTCCGACTTATCTGTTCCAGAAGGGGAAGGGTGCGCCGGTCCCATGTCGACTGCACTCTGATCGATGACTACATGCCGGACGTGTAGTCAGCACACGTCCGGCATGTACCGGAACTGCCTCTGACCAGGGGAAACGTTCACGCCCTCTCTTATCTATTTGGCTCCAAGGAAGTGCGGCCCCTGCCGGGGCCGACAGAAGGTAAGCGACTTCGGTCAGCGGCGAGGAGAAGCGGGGCGCGTCAGCGCCCCAAGGCGACGGCGAAGGGGTAAGTGGTGAGCAGCAAGGGCGGCCGGAGGCCGCCACAGAAGGAAGACTGCAAGACGTAGTGCGGCCCCCTTCGGGGCCGACATCAGCAAGCCCAGCAAGTTCCAGGTAGGGGCGCGTCAGCGCCCCCACATTGCTGACCGGGGGGTCCGCGATAACAGGTTGGGCCGCTTCGCGGCCACAGGTCAGGGGCGAGGCTGGCGAGTACGTCATTCTTGTGCAGCTCTTCGCCGTCGGCCAGCTTTCCATTGTTGCTCTGAGCTGGGCTTCTTCCGCCGCTGCCCTGCTCCGTCGCACTTCGGGCGACCTCCGTAACCGTGGCAGATTCCGAGCTGCTAAGACACGGCGGTCAGGTGGAACATGGCAAGGGGGTCATCCCCCACCCTTCCGCCGTCGCCCTAAGTGGGCTCACGGGGAGAACCGCTCCGGGCGGAAGTCCGCAAGCATCTCATCTCTCTTCCCACTGAGGATCTCCGAAGCAAGCAGCCGACCAATCACCGGCCCGAGCGTGATGCCGCTGTGGGAAACGGCCTCGTAGTAGCCCGGCACCGACAGCACTGCTCCCACCGAGGGGAAGCCATCGGCGGGGATGGACCGGTTGACTACCCGGGTCTGTGCGATACGGCAGTTGCCGAGCTCGGGAACGACGTGCCGCGCCGACTCGTGGAGCAACCGTGCGAGTTCCGCTGGATCTTCCCCTGTGCCGATGAGTGCGTCGACCTCGCGACTGTGGAGGGCCACCGAAGCGTTTCCGTCGGGACGGATCTCGATGTGAGGCGCGTGCATGGCTCGGTGGACCGGGACTCGATCGCAGTCGATCCGGGTGACGGCGCCGGGTTCCCGGCGCATCGGCAAGTGCCGTGCGATGAGCCCGGCGACGTAGGAGGCGCTGGGGCCTGCTGCGTTCACGACGATGTCGACGTCGAGACGACTCCCATCGGATAGCGCAACGGTCCGGATGCTCCCGTCGGCACGGGTGCCGATGTCACGGACCGCAGTGCCGTACCGGCGCTCGGCACCGGCTGCAGCAGCCTGGCCGACCAGGCGGTCGACGAGATGACGTCCGTGCACCCAGGCCTCGTCGGGGTAGAACAGGACTGGGACCTCGCCGGGCACCGTGAGAGCAGGTTCGAGGCGGCGGCGCACCTCTGTCCCCGTGCACACCTCGACCCGGTAGTCCCAACCAGCCAGCAGCTCGGCCGTTTCCAGGAGCTTCGCCTCCGCTGCGGGATCGTCTGCCCACCGCAGGTGGCCGCTGGGATGCCACCATGAGTCTGGCCCGATGGTCCTGGCAAGCTCACGGTGTGCTGCCATGCCTGCGACGTTCAGGTCGAAGTAGGACTTGCGCGCAGTCTTGTTGCTGGCGTTGATCCACGAGAAAGACCAGTTGGTGATGCCTTCGCCCGGCTGGCTCGCGTCGATGAAGACCACCTTGGCACCGTGCCGGGACAGGTTCCAGCCCACGCTGGCCCCGAGGATGCCCACTCCGATGACAGCAACACGTTCAGACCGCTTCACGGACCCGATCTTCACAACCGTCCCCTTCACAGATCACCGGCGAACTCCCGTCCCTAGCATGCATGCACCGGTCTCGTCATCTACATCGCCCCTTGGACGCGACCCTGAGTCCTGGCAGCGGGACCATGAGGCCGTGCAAGAGCAGAGTCTCCTTGACCATGGCGCAGTGTGACCACCAAGGGGCGTCTCGAAAACCATCGATAGTGAGACGGTTGGCGTGGTCCTGACTGGTGTCCACTTTGCTCACCTCTCGCTGTCTCGAAACCCGTCGCAAAAGACTTGCCTCACCTCTAGTTTCGAGACAGGTTTATGAGACGTTCGGGTCATGTCGAAGAAGATCACACCGGCCGAACAGGTCGAGCGTCACGGCTGCCCGAAGTGCCAGGCTCCGGCCGGTAGTCCCTGCCGTACGGGAGCGGGCAAGGTGGCAGCGAACTACCACACCGGCCGTTTCGCCCTGGTGCCCGCGCTCAGGGCGGAGCTGACCGTGAAGACTCCCGCCGACCGCAGCCCCGGCAAGCAGTGGTCCCCTGGTCCGTCCGTACCGGAAGTGGTCGAGCCGACGTCGGGCGCAGCGATCCGTATCGGGTACGCCCGGTGTTCCACGGTCGGGCAGGAACTCCAGTCCCAGTTGGACGCACTCGGCGCAGCGCAGTGCACGCGCGTGTTCTCGGAGAAGATCAGCACTCGTGTGAAGGAACGGCCGGAGCTGGATAACGCGCTCACCCTGGCGCGGGAGATCAAGACAGCCGCTCCCGGCCAGCCGGTCGTCCTGTCCGTGGTCGAGATGAAGCGACTGGCCCGTAACGCGGCTGAGCTGATGACCCTGTCCGCCGCGCTCCAGACGGACGGCATCCAACTGGAACTCCTCTCCGGCCCCCTTCGGGGCGTCTACGACCCGAACGGGGCGGGGGCGATCGTGTTCGCCGTCCTGGCCGTCGCCGCCGAAGTCGAACGGGAGGGCATCCGGGAGAAGACGTTGGAAGGGCTGGACGCTGCGGCCCGACAGGGCCGACACGGTGGCCGTCCCTCTGTGGTGGACGACGACAAGCTAGCCGTAGCCCGTGCCCGGCACGCCAAGGGCGAGAGCGTCACCGCCATTGCCAAGGCCCTGCGGATCTCCCGTGCCACCTTGTACCGGCACATCGCTGAGAGCACCTGAGAGCCTGTCGGGTGGCCGGTTGATTACGCCGCGATGAGGTCCTCGACGGTCTTGGCTCGGGCGGTCTTGCGGTGGGATTCATGGCTCCACCGCG